>NZ_CAUQCP010000017.1:0-38693 GCF_963516575.1 uncultured Streptococcus sp. | reverse complement strand
GACCACTAGAAGCCATTAAAGATCAATTCCCAAAATATCTATTAACAATGGATACGATTCAGCCAACAGCAAATTACAATGGTATTGAGAAGAAAAATATCATAGATTGGTTACTAGAAAAGTAGATATGTGCTGATCCCATAAATTGAAACACAAGAATAACACTCCTGTTAAGATTTAGCGAAACTATGAACAGGAGTATTTTGTTTTGACCGAAAAAGCTTATTCAGTAGAAACTAATTTAGCCTTCAATTGTGATTAATAGAAAAAGAGCTGTACAAATGCAGATTTCTGCTAACTTGTATAGCTCTTTTTAATTATAATCTGGTAATACTAGAAATGTAGAAATTCTTCTATGGACATTTTTTTATCATTTATAGAAATAGGTGAAGTAATAAGATTATCATTTATTCCAATAATTAGATTTTACTTATCCTCAACGGAAGCTTCTATTCCTAATATTTTGGATTCTACTTTTATTTCTGTACCACTTTTGACCGTGGCTTTAGCTTTTACTTCTCCCACTTTCATTGTATGATTGACAGTACACTTAAATTCAGAAACCCAATTTTGTAACTTGATTGAATGTTGAATTGAATATGTACTTGATTCTGAAACAGTTAAACTCCCTTCAAAAGTTGTTTTAAAATTTATAGGGATATGTACAGCCACTCCCGTAACTGGTGTAGGTGAAATCAATACTCCCAATGGAATCTCTAGACTCTTTATATCTTTTGATGTACTAAATCCTAAAGAACCTTCTGTAGTAAAACTCAATTCATTATTCATATCAAAATTCATAAAATCCATTTTAAAAATCCAAAAATTCAAATAAACAGCATCTAACCAAACCTTACCTGAAATATTAAATGACATCGTTCCTTTGATGTCACCCTTATTACCTAATGAGACTGATACAGGTTAAAAAAATCCTTCAAGTGAGGCACTTCTAAATAGACTTGTATCTGTATTTGATTCTTTTTTACAGTGACTCCTTTAGCTGGAATAAAAGTAGCACTACTAATATTAGATGACCAAGATTTTGTATTAATATTTTGTACAACCTCATACAATGATGGCACACTATATTCAATAACTGATTGATTATTAATAGTGCTAATTGAATTGATTTTGATAGCAAATTCAGAATACCTTAAAAATTATACTTACAGATAGTAATACTCTCACCAACAAATATTCAATCTAATTAAAGTTTAGTAATACATGTGTATACATATAACAAAGCAATTTTATAGTAGATGTACTAATTAACTATTTTCCTTTAATTTACTCACTATTGTAATGTCCCTTCTGCAATATCTAACATTATTAACACCAAATTAAACCACATCAAAACTTCCATGCTTCTTCATGTGAGATTCACCAATTCTTAAAATGATATTAGTCAGTAAAAAACAAACAATATTTATACCGATGAGCAAATAAAAATTTAAACTATAAAATTTATTGAAAAGAAGCATATCTCGTAAATAAATAATAGTATAGCTAACTGGAAATAAACTTCCAATAAATTTTACCAATTTTGGAGAAATAGATAAAGGGACTTTAGCACCGCTAAATGTATCTTGTGAGCCTTCTAATAATACATAAACTATAGTAGCATCTCTCATAACAATGCAAATACTACTCAAAAAGCTAGTCCAAATCCATGATGAAGTAATTAAAATAATGGTTGCTAATAAAATATGAAAGATCGATTTTAATGAAAAATCTATATAAGCAAAATTACCAATTACAAAAATAACCATAAAAAACCATGACTGACTAAAAATCGATGAAAATGTCCGGGCGTAAAGCCATAGAATTTTTTTCAGTGGAGCAATAAAAATCTGACTTAGAGTCCCCTGATAACGTTCTCCCCCCAGTCTCCAAGCACTCTGAAAAGCATTAGAAAAAATAATATAGGTACAGTATCCTATAAAAATAAAATAAAATAGCTGCTCCTCATTACTTAAGTCCAAAATTTTTAAATCTGAAATCGGAAATGCTCCTATATTATAATAAACCTGGAGTAGCGAAAAAATTGGCCATAATATCATTGAAAAAAAATAAAAAATATTGGTACTATCATTGAAGAGGGTTCTTCTCATTTCACTCCTAAATATGTTAAAAAAACAAAGCAACTCATCTCCTCTCTAAATGCAGAACTACATCTTCTAGTGAAGGCTCCGTGTGTTTTATTTCAATAATATCTATATTACTTTCGTATATAGTCTTTATTACACTTTGAACTTTATATTTTAGTAACGAAAATTTTATCAATGTAAGATTTTCTTCTTTCCTATACTCTAATTCTGGAAATAAATCTCTCAACCGTTTAATCTCCATTGAATTCCATTGAAATTGAGGTGCAAGTGTAATATGTATCTCTGGGGCTAATTCTAATTTGTCAAAAACTTCGTCTTTAGTACCAGAAATGATGATTTTACCTTTCTTTAAAAAATAGATATAATCACAGAGTTCTTCTGCCTCAGCCATATAATGTGTAGTTAATAAAATACCCGTATTCCGCTTAATCGCTATTTCCTTTAATTTTTTACGTAATTCATGAGCGACACTCACGTCTAAACCAAGAGTTGGTTCATCTAGGAATAAATACTCTGGATCATTTATTAGACCCTTTGCAATCTGTAAACGCTGTTTCATTCCCTTTGAGTATTTTTCTACAGGAATATCTTTACTGTTCCATAATCCTAATTCTATCAACAGTTTTTCTATTTTAGGTAATGCTTCCCTCTTTGAAATTCCGTACAAGGATGCAAAATATATCAAATTTTCAACTGCAGTCAATCTCCAGTATAAATTTTTCTCTCCCCCACTAATAATATTAATTTTTTTCCTTGTATTTTTTAAGTTTTCATTGATATCTACTCCATCAATTAAAATTATACCCGTATCATTCGTTAAAAGTGTTGTCAGCATTTTTATAAGTGTCGTTTTACCAGCACCATTTTCTCCCAGTACTCCAATAATTTTTCCTTTTGGTAAAGATAAGTTTACATTTACTATAGCTTTTTTTATTTGCTTTTCATACTGAAATAAGCCTGTTCTTTTTTTAAAAGTATAATTTTTTGATATATTAATTGCTTTTAACATAATTATCTCCTAAACTCAATATGAAATATAACTTACTATCTTTTGTTCAATTTTTTTATACACCAAAAGCCCTACAATAAAATATACTACCGAAATTAAAATACCTTGTAAAAAATCAAAATTATATATATTAAAATGAGAAGTATTAAAAAATAAGTTTCTAATAGCATCAAGCGAATGAGATAAAGGAATCATTTTACTAATTTTTTGCAAAAAACTAGGTAGCAATTCTTTTGGAAAGGTAATCCCTGAGACTAAAAAAATAATTAAAAACAATGTATTTTGGGTTATGAAAGTATCACGAAACCATAACATGATATTTGATAAAAGCGTTCCCATTGAGAAAGAAATCAACGATACATATAAAAAACAAATAATTAAATTTAATAATGAAATACTTTGCAAATTGGCACCTAAAAAAAACGCTATTGAATACGAAGAAAGAAATTCAAGAAAAGTCCTTCCTAATTGTTCAAAAAAGATTCCAAAATAGTACTTCACTATACTATACGGTGACACTAACGTGCTTTCTAAAGTACCTTCTCTAACTTCTGTTATTAATGCTCGACCTACATTCATTAAAATAGCTATTGATACATTATAAAAAATTAACCCAATTGCAGCATAACTAAAGTAATCTCTATACTCTATTACGTTATTTACCTGTATTTTATTATCAAATAAAAAATTAGACACTAACCAGAGTCCTAGAAGTTTAAATCCAATATCTAAAATACGATTAAAAAATAAAGTTATAGGAAAATATCTTACATACATTTGCCAATTTCTTCTTATAATAGCAGTCAGCATATTCACTCCTTATATTTTTACCAAAACTATAATTTTAATTATAGTACACTAAAACATTTTAGAGGATCTTTGAATTTAAAATTTTGTAATCAAGGCCTTTTTTTTCTAAATCTAAATATAAAGTATTTGTATTTTTTGAATTAGAAATAATCAACTTATGGTAGTCTGTTAAATTTGTAATATTTCCACTTATCACATCTGCTAAATTAAACCACTTACAATCCATTCCTGGTTCTAACATTGTTATCTCACCACAATTTTTAGCCTCAACCAGATAAAAGAAACATATGGCTTGACTAGTTTGTTGAATTTGAAAAGAAACGACACTTGACAAAGCTAATATTTCAACTTCTAATCCTGTTTCTTCAATTGTTTCACGCTTTACAGCTTTCAAGAGGTCTTCCCCAATATCTACATGACCACCTGGAGGAATCCAGATATTATGCACACTTGATGTAGGTGCATTTTTCTTAATAAGACATACTTCATCTTTATCTTCATTTAAAATAATGGCAGATACTTGAATCTTAATTAATGAATTACCATTCCCTTTCAATAATTCACTTATAAACCTAGAATATTTCCCAACTCTATTAAACTTTTTTTCTGGAATATCAATGCTAACTTTCTGTAATGATTCTCGTGTTCCCTCAATTTCTAATTCAAAATCTTGTTTATCAAAGTAAGTATTCCTATCCAAACAATATAAAATTGAATCTTTTTCTTTAATTAGTCTCTGTGTCTTTAGCAATCCCAAATAAAAGATTTTCTTTTTGGGGATTAAAACATTTAACTTTTGCTCTACCTTTTTAGGGAATTCTCCACGCAATACTGCTTCCATAAATTCTATTCGACTTATTAAAAAATCATTTTCTTCTGACTCAATTACGTCATTAATTGAAATTTTTCTCTTTATAGTTAGAATCAGATTATTCGCCTTTTCTCTGATTCTAAGAGTTATCCCCCTTTTTAAAAGTGAAAAATCTAAACTATCAAAATAGTAATTAAGCTGTTCTTGAATTATTGCACCTTCAAAGTGACTTTTACTAAGAGCGTAATACTCATCACTTGTAAGCAAATATTTCTTCTCAACTTCTACTGACACTTAAGTCCCCCCCTTTCTTTTTATTTAAATAATTATCACAAAATTCAATTAATTTTATTCTCTCGGATATAATTTCATTATAATAATCTAGAGTAATTCTCACGATGTATTTCTCTGGAAAATCTGATTTTAGTAATTCAAAAAGTAAAAACCTAATTGATTCTTGTAAACTTATCTCTACTATACCAGCTTCCAGAAACTTACTATATAAAATTTCAACTTCACAATTATTAAAATTAGTGTACAGAACTATATATTTAATCACTTCTACTTCTCTTACTCCGAGTCTTAAATATTCAAAATCAATTACACTAAAATTATTCGCAGTTATAATTACATTCGGTGGTCGTAAATCACCATGTATCATGCTAAAATGTTGACTGATTGCGTTGGTTTTATAATTAGGAAAACCAATACTTGTTTCTAAAAAAAAATTCTTATAATAATCAAGCTTTGCATAAAAATCTTTGAAAAATATAACCATTTCACTATACTCGATTCTCCGACTACTTGCCTCAACGAAGTATTGTACAAAAATTAGATATTTAAACACTCTTATATATATATTACCCTTGTTAGTTTTTATCAAATTCGGAGATAACTTATATTTTGCAAGTTCATTTTGAAATACTATAGTGTCAACCTTCGAAGATGAGAAAATTTTTAGCAAAATTTTGTTTCCTGTTTTACTATTTTTGAAAATATAGACGACATTCATATTTTCAAGTCGCTCAATAAATTTGATATCGCTTAGACCATAATATATATTTAATAAGAATTTCACACATAGTATCTTAAATTTCATTATTAATATTCAATATCACAAAAAAAGCAGAGAGGTGAACTGTAGATTATAAAACTTTAGAGCCATAAATACATTGTTAATTCAATACTAATAGTCTAGCATCAAGAATATATTTCATATTGATTTTTATTAGCTTTAACCATCCGTAATCCTGTTCAAATCTCTACTTTAAGAGTCAAGATATTAACGAAGAATTGTAGAAGCACTCAATTTAATATCTTTTACGATAGGTTTTTTATAAGCCATAATCCTCACCTCCTTTCAATATGAAAATTTAAAATTCTAGGATTTTTTTTGAATCAGATAATATTTTACTTATGCGTTCAGGTAAAATTGTATCTGACTCCAATTCAATCCTTAATTCTTCATAGTAAGAGCAATCCGTCAGATTATCAAAATATTTGAATAACCACTTTTTCTTGAACTGAGGTTTTCCTATTCTGGCTAAATATGTTGCAACTGACATTTGTAATGCCTCTAATGAGAGTATAAAGGCATCTAAAAAATTTTTTCCATGAAACATTTTAAATGCATCTTCATACAATGCTAGAAAAAGTTCATTATAATATTGAGCTGCAATTTTAGAAATAACATCAATTGTAGGTAATTCTATATCATTGAGATTGAATTGCTGACTCTTGTGACCTCGTTCTAGCCTGTAAAACAATTTTAAATCTTCATCTAGTCCTTTATACGCTAATCCATGCTTTGCAAACTTATCAATATTTTCTAATTTTTCTTTTAGATTATTTAATCCAATATATTCAATATCTACAGGGATGCCATTGAAAGAAAAATTTTTAAAATTTTTTTCTTCATCGCAAATACAATATGCATCAATATCAGATAAAGATGTACCTAAGCCATCCATTTCAGATTTCCAAATTACTATATTTTTTTCTGATACTAAATTTGATATTTCTTTAGTAATTAAAGTGTAGTCATTATTACACATATAAATTCTCCCTATCTTTTAATTTTTTATCTCTATAAGACCCTCAGAAACCAGTATTTCAATCATTTCATGTAAGTCTTGTCTAACTATATCTAAATTCTCATTATATAAATTCGATAAGTTAATAGCAATATCTTCCAAACTGTATTTTTCAATACTATTCCAAATATATAATGAAACATCGTTAAGCAAGAATGTTCGATCACTCAATAAATTTAGTAGAAAATCCTTATCTGACGACGAATGCAGTACTGCGGATAAACTTTTTTTATAGTTCAAAATTAAACCACCTCTAAAATGGAATTGAATTCTGTTCTATCAACTGTTTCTTTAAAACACCTAATAGAGTCATTATTTATTTTATCAAGTATAGTTTTGTACTCCTCAGTATTACTATGAAATCTATCTGCAAGGAGTATAAACAATAAATCCTGAGTATATGGAGTGAAATTATTGTTTATATATTCAATCTCATTGTTTAATCTTTTTGATACTTCTACAATATCCCAAGTAATAACACGATTAATTGCATCAGAAAATTCTTCTCGATAGCTTTTTAAACTTGAAGAGAAATCATGATTTAGAGATAAATCAACTTTTTTTAATAATCTACAGCTATCTAATAATTTTTCAGTTCGTTCTTTATCACGTTCCGAAATAAAGATTGAGTGAGTTTTTAATATTAAACTACCTGCTTTAACACCTAGCCAATGACTCATTAATGACAGTAATGAAGAGTAAATAAATAAATCAGAATTCGTATACTCCAATAAGTGAGAGCCTTTATATGTAAGCTCTACATTTAAACGCTCCTCTCTATAATAAAAATGTACGTAAAAAGTACAATCAATATTATTATTATCATTTGCCTTCATAAAGCAAATAGCATCTGGTGAAAAAATATCATCCTTTAAAAAACCATAACTTCTTTTTATTTGATTACCGTATAAAGTATACAAGCGTTCACCTACAGTATTTTGATAAAACCCATCATCTGAATATCTCAGGTACGCACTTTTATATTTTTTTAAAATATACGCATCTGTCCTGCCGCTTAAAGAAAATAATGTGTGCACAATATTATAATTTAATTCTGATTTACTAAACATCATATTAATGAGATTTCCATGAGATATCTCTACACTATTATTGAAAATTTCAATTTTATCAGAAATAGCTGAATAGGGTACTTTCTGCTTTTGAGATCCATTAAGTAACTCCTCTAAATAAAATATGTAAAAATCTAATATAGTTTCAAATTTCATTTTTATCTCCTAATATTCCTAGTGCAGATTGTAATAATCTTTCCTCAGATTCTCTACCATCTAATCGATAATATTCTAAATTATTTAAGTATCTAGCATATAATTCTTTGGCAATTTTTAAATTTTCTAAAGTTTCTTTAGGCGTTTGTTGCTCATTCCTTTTAATAACTCTACTAAAAGCTATCTTTGGCTCTATATCGATATACATTGTGATTTTAGGCTGTATAAGGAGCTCATGTAATCTATCTACCAAGGTGTTTGTAATTGATAAATTAGAATAAACTTTATTGCAAGTCATGTACCTATCAATAATTACATAATCATACTGTTCCAATGCTGGTTTTAAAATTTTTTCAGAAAAATAAACCATTTCTAATGCCCATAAACAGCCTCTAAAAATTTCGGAAAACTCTGCCCATCTATTTGTATTGTATTTACGACAAATAGAATCTAGTTCTTTAAAAAATATCTTAGATTGATTCAAAGGCAAAAAAATAGAATTACTTCCTAAATTTTTGGAAAGATTTTTGGATAATGTAGTCTTACCAGACCCATCAATACCGCATATATATATCAGTTTTCCGTTCGACATTCTTTTCCCTACTATACCTATAATTTTCTAGCTCTGTCTTAATTTTTTGAAAATCTGAGTCCATTAATAAATTTAAATTATGATTAAAAGTTTTATTTTTTCTTATAGATTCTTCTAAATCAATTATCTCACTAAAATTTTTAAATATTGAATCTGATTTGTTAAATATTGCCGTCTCATGAGGACTCATTTGAGATATCTCTTCTATTTTTTTAAAATTACGCTGGTATACATGTAAACTTCCTACATAATGATAATAGCATCCCAAGTCTACTCCAAGTTGATACGCTATATACTCTTGAAGCATTGTAAAAGAAAAAATATCATATGGTAGACCTAAAAAGATATCGTTTGATCTCATATTTGTAATAAGGTGTAGCTTATTATTTCGAATTAAAAATTCTAAAGAAAGAGTACATGGGATATCTTTACTTTCCTTACCAAGATCATCTGCACTATATAAGGGTATTACAGCACGCCGAGTTCCTGTATCATTCTTTAAAAGCTGGATTAAGTCATCAATTAGGGGTACTATTTTGGGACCGTATGCCCCTTGAAGTATTGAACCATCATCTGAAAACTTTGCCATACTCGGAGCATAATACTCGATTTCGGATAAATCATTGCTCCCTCGTAAATACCATAAAAATTCTCCTATGGCATAATAAAGTTTAAGATTCCTAGCAGAGTTCTCTAAAAATCGTCTTTTGGGCTCCGTTAGAACAATACTAACGCCAATTAATTCTTTTACTGCCATCCCTCTTGAAACAATATGTTGCCCATTATCTTCAAGCAATTTACATAACTTAACATATAGCGAATCAATATTATTTTCACATAGATTATTAGTAAGAATGGTTTTTGTTTTCATCTTTGAATATAATTCTTTCTGAAATAAAATAATTTTGAACTTTTTCTACATACTCTAATGAACAGTTAATTGAAATTCCTTTATGATTTGAAAAGACTTTAGCAATATCATTTAAATTATTCAGACCATTATAACTTAACAGAATAAATAAATAGTCTTTCTGCAATGAAAAATACGTATCATCTGAGTATCGATGCAATACTTGATATCCATTATCTTCTGTAATATCTATATCGTGACTAATTTTATATGCCATAAATTCCTCCATAAACAACTTCAATGAAAAAAATTTGATATTTTTTTCATTGAAGTTAAAAATTTGAATTCGGTTAATTATTTAGTTGCATTGCAACAGGCAAGCAAATCACTTGCTTTATTAACCAATTCTTTCAAAGTTAATTTTTTCATTTGATCACCTCCTTTCCATGAACTATAATTATTGGATTACATAAATAATAAATTAGCATCTCCAAACTCATAGAATAAATACTGCTCATCTATTGCATGTCGATATAAATTCATAATATTTTCCGTGCCAATTACTGCTGCTGATAACGCAAGGCGACTAGTCATTGAACCGTGAAAATTTGTAATTAATGCATCCGTGATTTTGAAGTTGTAACCTGGATATATATATAAATCAGTATAATTTTTTAATGGAGATACAATTTTAAAATTATCATACTCACAGCTTTCCAAAGTCCTTATAACAGTCGTACCCACGGCAAATATTTTGTTTCCATTTAATTTAGTATCTCGAATTAATTCTGCAGTTTCTTCTGGTATTTCGTAGTATTCTTTGAAAACGCTATGTTCTTCAATAAATTCTTCAAAAATTTTTGTATCAACTGATGCACAATTTAAAGTAATATATCCAATTTTTACGCCTTTTTTTCTTAAAGCTCTTAAAATTCTATTAGAAAAATGTCGGTTAGCAGCAGGATTTTCAAATGAACCTAATTTATTAGCAATTCCATTTTGATAATAAGCAATGGACCACTTTTTTCTCGTATAAATAGACCTTACAGCTTCACCATGTACTAGGAGATAATCATATAAGTCTTCTTGTGAACAATTAAAACTGCACAAAAATTCCTCACCATTAATATTTTTATCTACTGTAACATTTATTTTATCGCTAAGAAAAAATTTTTCTGATATGATTCCATCCTGTAAATCTGACCTAATTCTGATATAAATTACATAACCTTCTTCATTTTTTGTTTTTATATGAAACTTTACTTCCCCATATTTTTCAGAGTACGCATAAAATATAGGAGAGACTGTCTTACTATTATTTAGAATAATCAAATCTCCTGGATTAATGTAATTATGAAAATTCAAGATATAGTCATCAATAATTTTATCTGAATTTTTAAATCCAATAATCAATCTTGAACTATCTCGACTCCCTGACATAAGTTCTACTGGCTCCCGAGCAGCTAATTCAACCGGTAATTCATATTTCAATTTATTTGTGTCATTTAGCATGATTTCCTCTTTCTAACGTTAGACTAATAACATAGTCTGTAGTAACTTCTAATCTTTGACAAATATAATACAAAAGATATACTGAGGGATAAGAAGTATTATTCTCTATTCTAGATAATTGCTTCCGGCTACACAAATTCTTATAAATATATTTTTGAGTTAATCCTTTATTAAGTCTTAAATTCCTCAATACATAACCTATACCATCCATTTCTTCACATCCTTCAGATATCTTGATTTTATTATCAACTTTTCTTAAAAGTAAAACAAGACCCACATATGTCCCATTTGAATCACTAGAAAATATATACAGAAAATCAATGAAATTCTATTTTTTGCCACAGTATAATAAGGGTAACTAGTCTTATAAAAATTATTTTATCGTCATATCTGAGAGTTTATCAGCTATTTCATAAAAATCATCAATCTTTAGCTGAGACACATTTGTCACAATCATAAATAGCATATAGTTCTTGACATATAGTCTAATATATGAAAAAATACTTATTGGAGGTTGATAATATGACTGAAAAAATCAAAAACTGGGTTAATATTTGCGTTTTGAAAAATCAAGAAATTTTATTACTTAATAGACAGCACGATAATTTTCCTGGCTGGATTCCACCGGGGGGAAAAGTTGAATTCCCTGAAAGTTTTTTTGAAGCTGCACTACGGGAGCTTAAGGAAGAAACTGGACTCACTGCATTAAATCTTGAATTAAAGGGAATTTCAGGCTTTACTAATTCAATTGGTAATGAGAGATTTGTCTTCTATGACTTTTTATGTACTCAGTTTACTGGTGAACTAAGCACATCTGATGAAGGTGAGCCAAAATGGTGGAATCTAAAAGATATTGATAAAATACCAATGCAAGATGATATAAGAAAAAGGATACCGCTTTATTTAAGAAAAGGAAGCTTTGAAAGTATTAACTACTGGGATAATAATAAGAAATGCATTAGTGAAAACAAAACAATTTTATTTGACTAATATTCTCTACAGTATAATCAAATACAAAAGTCTCAATCCATTAGTAATTTTTGTATACTTTAGTACTCAATTTTATTGGTACTGAAGTATCGTTCAATTGATAACTTTTTCTCCCATTTTCCTTTAGCCGAGTTCAACAACACTAATATAATTTTCGTTTCTCATATTTATAACTAATTAGTGTGTGTACATATATTCATAAAATATCATTAATGTACTCTTACTTTTCAGCAATTCTAATTTTTCCAAATTAGAAGCTTTCAAAAAGTTCAGCATTTATTTTATAATGATAAATTGTAAAATATAGTACAACAAAAAAACTCATAGCGTTTCATGAGCCCACTGAAAAAGTCATCAAATTGATGGCTTTTTTGTTATACTAGAGATGAGGTGAAATGATGCTTGATAATCAGTTAACTATGGATGTCAGTCCTTATTCTAGTTTGTATGATATCGTAGTTCCTAAAACTCACTTTTTACGTCAGCTAACTGAACTCTGTGATTTTAGCTTTATTCATGATGAACTAGAAAAGAATTATCGTCCCGATTTTGGGTGTAAAGCTTATTCACCGATTATGATGTTCAAATATCTCTTGTTAAAAGATATTTGTAAGTTATCAGATGTCAATGTGGGGGGGGGACGTTCCTTGTCAGATATGGCCTTTAAATTTTTTCTTGGTCTAGCTCCTGAGGATTCTGTTATCGAGCCATCCTCACTGACAAAATTTAGAAAGCTAAGAATTAAAGATAACAATCTGCTTGATGTATTGATTCAAAAGTCTGTTCAAATTGCACTCGAATACAACTTGATTAAGAGTAAGATCCTCATTGTGGATGCGACTCACACCAAAGCTCATTATAATCACAAGCAGCCCCAAGAAATTCTTAGGGAGCGTTCAAAAGCTTTACGTAAAACGATTTATCAACATTCAGAAGCTATCAAAATAGAATTTCCAAAGAAACCTCAGGAAGATAACCTTAAAGCAGAGTTGACCTATACAGAGGAGTTAATGGCTGTGGTTGAAAAACACGAGGAACTCTTAGCCCTACCAGCTGTTTCTCAAAAGTTCAATTACCTAAAAGAAGCTGTTGAGGACGACTTAGAACATTTGGAAGCATCTGTTAAGGAGGAGGCTAGACTTGGACATAAGACAGCCGACACCTCTTTCTATGGATATAAAAGTCATATCGCTATGACGGATGAACGGATTATTACTGCTTGTGTGGTCACTTCTGGAGAACAAGGTGATGGGAAATATTTACCTGAGTTATATGCCAAAACAAAGGAAAATAGTCTGGACATCGAGACTATTATTGGTGATGCGGCTTATTCAGGAAAGGACAACATTCAACTAGCCCGCAAAGAAAAGATTCATTTGGTGTCAAAACTGAACCCTTCTGTTTTTCAAAAAGTTACCGTAAAGAAGAGGATGCGTTTGAATTTAATAAAGACGCAGGGCTATTTGTCTGTCCAGAAGGACACTTGGCTGTTCGCAAAGCAAGGACAGGGAAAAAATATCAAAATAAGAATCAAGTTGTCACTCATTACTTTGACATTGAAAAGTGCAAGAATTGTCTTTCCAAGGAAGGGTGTTATCAGGAGGGAGCAAAGTTTAAAACTTATTCATTGGCTATTAAGAGTAACGACCATCTTTTCCAGAAGAAATTTCAGGAAACACCTTATTTTAAAGAAATGGCCAGACATCGCTATAAAATCGAAGCGAAGAATGCCGAACTAAAACAGAGACATGGCTTTGATGTCGCGAGAGCATCGGGTCTTTTCAGCATGGAGTTACAGGCAGCCACAACCATCTTCGTGGTCAATATAAAACGAATTATGACCTTAATAAATACAAAATAACCGAGGAATTCGCTCAAATTAACGAGAGATTCCTCGGTTTTCATTTCATTAAAAGTAAGAGACCTATTTTTTCAGTGGGTTCGTCCTTCTACAACTGTATTATCCTCAACTTTTTACCTAAAAGCTCTGATAGAGGCTGGGCAAAAACTCAACTTAAGGAGAAAATAAAGCAAATTTTCTAACAATAAAACGCATAATATCAAGGATTTAACACTTGATACTATGCGTTTTCTAATTTTAAAGACTTTTTGCCCAGTCTTACCAAACTAGAATGGCCTTTGAAAAGTTGCCATTCATTAAACCAAATAAGTTCATCTGTAACAGGATGACGTTGAGTTAAGGTATTTCCTCTAACTATATTTTTATGAATAAGATAATATGCAGATTTATAGATGTCACTTCTACTAGTTAGCTTAGTACTAAAAATTTGTTCGTACCAATCTAAATAATAAAGAAACATACGTGAACGTGCTACTTCTAAATTATCTTCGAGAAATTCTATCCCATATATAGATGATAATGCAATCAATGATTTTGTCTTCCAACTTCTTTCATCATATTGCATATTACATGATAACAGCAGATAATTTTCTTTCTAAAATAGCTTGCAAAAATTTCCCATCTCCTGCAGAAGGTTCTAAAAATGTTGCAGAAATATCTTCACAAGTCTCTTTAATACCTGGAGTATCTAATATTTTCTGTACCATCCAGAATGGTATAAAAACCTCTCCATGCTTTTGAACACGCTTTTTTGATTTGATTAAATTCTCTTTCAAAGTCTACTCCTTAAAAACGTTTATCTTTTAAGATTATACCATTTTTTAATCTTATATCTAACTATTTCTAAAGGGGGTTGGGGATTCCCCCAAAAATTAAATCACCCAAAAAGTACATACACTATGTGTATACAAATTTTGGGAATGATTTTAGGAGTGTGTGTATACAGACTCTGAGCTCGCAAAGTCATATTATGAAAAATTTTTCCTTCTCGACAAAATAATCCAAAAAATCAATTTGACTGTCATTTGTGTGTACAAATATTTTAAGAAGATATATAAAAAACGCTGCAAAATTTTTAACAGCGTTTCCTTATTTTAAAATTCTCATATGTCTTTCTTTTTTATGGTTAGCATCGTAGTATTCCAGCATCGCATGATACAAACGAGCCTTCGTTTTATCTTGTTGTTTAATTCCATGAAGAAATAATTCTGCTCGCTTTAATTTCAATATGTATTCGCATATCTGATCGAAATCCTTATCCATATTACTTTTGAAAATAAACATCTTTTTCCTCCATCACATCAACTATTTTTTGCATCAAAATAGACATATCCATTTTGTTTTCATAGCTTATTCTCCCAACTACAGTTGCAAGACGGGCTATAGAATTGATATTCTTTCCGACTTGTTCCAACTCTTCTGTTAAAGGAACTAAACCTTCAAAAGAGACTTTTTGGATGTTCAAATCTGTTCGTATTAATTTTTGTCTAGCAAACTCAGAAAAATTACGAATATTTTCCTTCCTCATACAATCATTTAATTTTTTATTTTCTTCTTCCGTCAAAAACACCTGTTTCAACACAGATTTTATTCTCATGGTCCTATCACCTCGTTTTCTTATTTAGTCGTTTTACAAGTTCTTTCACTTGTTTACTTGTCTTCTTTTCATATTCTATCATCAGCTCAACGCAGTAGTGAAATATCCTTACATTATCCAAATCCTCACTTTGTTCTGCTATTCTTTCTAACTGACGTAAGTTATTGATAATTCTTCTAACTTGAAATATAAAGTCATGATAAGATTCAAAATCAAATTGAAGATAAATAGGCGAGCTCTTAAATAACATTTTTCTGGCATAAGAGGAAAAACTTAGATGATTTGTCATTTCAATCAAGTTATTCACTATTTCATTTTGCTCCTCAGTGATGTAACATTTCTTTAGAACAGTCCTATATCTACTCATTTATCATATACTTCTTTCGGGCATTTTCATGGGCAATAGCTTTGCACTCCAGCATACGTTCCTGCTTTAAATTCTCCATAGACTTAAATAAATACGCCAAAGGAGACGTCGCATCCTCAGGAATCCGTTCAATCATGCTAATAACTTCATCACTAGTTACATACCCACTAGCCAAATACTCGCCTATCTTCATCTTCTGAGCATGTGTTAAAGTGTAATTGTTAGGATACAAAAATCTATCATTGTACTTATAAGAAATGGATTCTAACAAAGAATAATATTTGGGTGGAATATAAGTTTCAGGCTTTCTAGAACTATTATCCAGTATATTCTCAATCTCTTTCTTATTCTTACTCTTGTTCTTAATCTCTTGCGTTACATTATCATTTTCATCCGTTACTGTAACGTTACAGTCTAAAACGAGTTGTGGCTCGCCTGTAATTAGTGCTTTTTGTTTTTGTCTATGACGAGCAACACGTTCCCTAGTTTGTTTTCTAATCTTTTCTAGTCCATCTATATTCTGATGTTTCTCCCATTTTGGAATGGTAATAGCGCCATCTATGATTTCTATCATGCCAAATTCTTCAAACATGCTGAGAGCTAATTTTACAGATGTAGCCTTTCGCCTAAACACTGTTGAAAGCATCTCTTCTGTGTAATAAACCTTGTTCCCTAGACTTAATATGCCACTATTATTTTGCTTTCCTGCAAGCACCAGAATTTTAAACCATATTACAATAAGAGTATCTCCTTCTGGCATTGATTCTATTAGCTGAATTTTTTCATCATCAAATATATCTGTTGTTATCTTGATCCACTGAACACCATTCATACGAGTACCTATCTTTCATATTGCTTCAACCATCGTGTTACTGCTCTTTTATCGTATAAAGTCACTCCATCAATCACCATGGTTGGCATTCCTTCTTTCGTCCATTTTTGGATTGTTGTCGTAGATACATCTAACCACCTAGACAAACCTGACATACGAACCATAGGTTTATAAAGTTCTTTATCTTCAAATACTCTTGCTACAGCATTTGAAATCATCTCATCATAGTGAGCACGTAATTGCTTCTCTAATTCTTTAGGAAGCTGGACAACTAAAGTAGTTTCCGACATAAATTCACACCTCATTTCTAAATTAAATAAGCTCCGAAACCATTTAATTTGTTATTCATTTTGAATTATATATCCTTTTTGAATTTTTGTCAAGCTTTTTTATTCAAAAAGAATAAAATGTGTTATAATGATAAAAAGGAGGTTCTTATGACGAATCATATTACTAAACTGATAGAAAATAGCGGAAAAAAATTGACAGAAATTAGCGAAGCTACAAATATAGCCTATCCTACACTTTCTGGATACAATCAAGGAATCCGCAAACCTAAAAAAGATAATGCTGAAAAATTAGCAAAATACTTTAATGTTTCCGTCGCTTACATTATGGGACTTGATAGCAACCCACACGCTCCATCAAATCTTAAAATTGTTACAGATAGTTTCAAAACATCTAAAATTGGTTCTGTGACACCTTTTAAAAGCGATATGGAGAAATTAAAGAAAAGTATCGAATTTGGAGAAAGGTCATTAACACTACCACTTGATGATAGTTTTTCAGATGAATTTCGTCACATATTCTCAGAATACCTAGCTGAGAAAAACAAACATTTTATGTCTGAGTTTATAGACTATATGAATCACCAAAATAAAGACTCTAAAGTTTGGCAGAGCTGGATTAAAACAGACGAATACGCTATCCGCCAAGAAGATAGAAAAAATAGATAGACACTCATTTCTCAATTACATAAGCTCCGAAAACTTAGATACGGAGAAAAAATGTCTATACACAAATACAAAACAAAAAAAGGAATCCTATACTATGTCAGCTTCTACATTGGCTTAGATGCTTACGGAAAGAAAAAAAGGCACTTAAAGAGAGGGTTCAAAACTAAAAAAGAGGCAAAATTGTACGAAGCTCGTTTAGAAGCTGGTGTCGTTGCTCCCACAGTAAATACCGACAAATCTAACCCCAAAGTAACTTATAAAGAACTTTATCAAGAATGGTTTAAGGCCTATGTTGGTACCGTCGAAGAAACAACTTCTTCCCAAACTAAGAATATCTATCGAATACATATTCTACCAATATTTGGCGATAAATTTATTGACCAAATCAGTCCTTTAGACTGTCAAAACTTTATTACTCAAAAATCTCAGACTTTCAAAAATATCAAACAGATAAAATCCTATACCTCAAAAATTTTTGATTTTGCAATCAACATGAACTACATTGATCGAAATCCAATGAAGAATGTTATCATGCCTAAAATCAAAAAAACTAGATCAGATAATTTTTGGTCTCTGGAGGAATTACATCATTTCCTTGATATAGTGAAAGAAACTGAGCCATTTAAACATTTTGCTCTTTTTAGACTTCTTGCATTTAGTGGACTTCGAAAAGGGGAGTTATACGCTTTAAAATGGGCTGATATTGACTTTGATAGCAAACTATTGAACATAGACAAAAGTCTAGGAAGAATTGACGGTAAAGCAATTGAAAAGAGCACAAAGAATGAATCTTCAGTTCGCACAATCTATCTTGATGATGAGACAATCGATATTATTAAGCAATGGAGAAATTTCTATCTGAAAGAACAATCTCTGTTGCCTCTTACAAAACTAAATATCAGTAACGAATATATGTTCTCTTACATATCAAGCAATGACAAAATTGAACCTTTGCATGCTGATTACATTAATAATGTACTGAATCGAATTATTAAAAAGCATAAATTAAAACCAATTAGCCCACATGGGTTTAGACATACACATGCAACACTTATGTCTGAAATTGGAATCGATCCTTCTAATACATCAAAACGTCTCGGTCATGCAAGCAGTCAGATGACATTAGATGTCTATACTCACACCACAAAAACTGGTGAGAAAAACTCTATTGACAAATTTGCAGATTATCTCAATAAAGCAAAATAGAATTATGATTTTTAAAATTTTGAAGAGGTTATCAGAAGGTTATCACAAAGCTATTCTAGCTCAAAAATCGACAAAAAAGCACTTTGCAAAATCTTTGCAAAGTGCTTTGAAACGTTGATATAATCGTATTGATTAACGTTTTGAGAATTGTGATGCTTTACGAGCTTTCTTAAGACCTGGTTTCTTACGTTCAACTTTACGTGAGTCACGTGTAAGAAGTCCTGCGCGTTTCAATGAATCGCGGAAGTCTGGGTCTACTTGAAGAAGGGCACGAGCGATACCGTGACGGATAGCTCCTGATTGACCAGCGTATCCACCACCTACAACGTTAACGAAAACGTCGTATGAATCTGCAGTTGAAGTAACTGCGAATGGTTGGTTGATTACAAGACGAAGGTCAGCGTGTGGGATGTACTCTTCAACATCTTTTTTGTTAACAGTGATTTTACCAGTTCCTGGAACAAGGCGAACGCGTGCAACAGCGTTTTTACGACGTCCAGTACCTGCATATTGTGCTTGTGACATACTTTATTGTTCCTTTCCTTAGATAAGTCCTGAAATATCAAGAACTTCTGGTTGTTGTGCAGCGTGAGTGTGCTCAGCTCCAACAAATACTTTCAACTTCATACCTTGAGCGCGTCCAAGAGTATTGTGTGGAAGCATACCTTTAACTGATTTCTCAATCAAACGTACTGCATTTTTAGAACGAAGTTCACCTGCAGAGATTTGTTTCAATCCACCTGGGTGGTTTGAGTGAGTGTAGTAGATCTTATCAGTTGCTTTTTTACCAGTCAATTTAACTTTTTCAGCATTGATAACAATCACAAAGTCACCTGTATCAGTGTGTGGTGTAAATGTTGGTTTGTTTTTTCCGCGAAGTACGCTAGCAACTACTGCAGAAAGACGTCCAAGTGGTACATCAGTTGCGTCAACTACGTACCATTTACGTTCAACTTGGCCTGGTTTAGCCATAAATGTTGTTTTGTTCATGATTTCTCCTATATATAGTTCGATTTTTGTTTACGGTGATGGGTGTTCCTTCCCATCGAAAAGTATTTGGAAGGTTCCGGGGCCTTTCAAATGGGGTAAACAATACCGCCTACTATAATACCAAATTTCACCCCTAAAAGTCAATAGATATGAAAAATATTTTTCTGAATTCCACTCTTTTTATCTCTAAAAAACCTCGCTTTCGCGAGGCTCTTCTATTTATAAGCTAAGGCACGTTTAAAGGTTTTCCATATTCCTAAATCATCTGTTTGCAGAACGAGACTAGCATACATACGCCCGATAAAGACTGTTGCTGTTACTGCAAAAGCAATCGTAATCGCAAGCGAAATCCATGCTTCTAACCCATTTGCATAGCCATTAATGGCTCTAAATGGCATGAAGAAGGTCGAAATAAAGGGAATATAAGAACCAATCTTCAAGATGAGATTATCACCAGCTGCACCTAGAGCTGTCACTCCAAAAAAACCACCCATAATCAAAATCATTAAAGGCGACAAGGCTTTTCCTGAATCCTCAGGACGAGAAACCATAGAACCTAGAAAGGCCGCCAAGACTACATACATAAAGAGACTGACCAAAATAAAGAGCAAGGTATTCAGTGAGAAAGCATCTCCCAAGTGATCCAAAACACCAGACTGAGCCAAGAAAGGCAAATCTTTAAAGAGCAGAATGGCTACCAGACCACCTACAACATAAATCCCAATATGCGTTAAAATTACCAGAAACAGAGCCATCATCCGCGCATAGAAATAGTGACTAGCCCTTATGCTAGAAAAGACGACTTCCATAATTTTGGTGCCTTTTTCACTGGCAACTTCCTGAGCTGTTACACCCGCATAGGTAATCAGGATCATATAAAGGAAGAATCCTAAGGCGCCTGCTGCCATGGTTTGAATAAACTTTTTATTTTCCTTGGCTTCATCAATCTTTTCTGTGAATTGAATTGTCTGCGCTAAGCGTTTTTCCTGCTCTTGAGACAAGGAGGCCGTTGAACGATTAAGCTGATTTTGCAGTTCATTGAGTGTACCTGTAACTGCAAATTTAATTCCATTTTCAAGCGATGTTTCGCCATGATAAACAGCCTTTAAGACACTATCTTCTTGGTCAATGGTCAAATAACCTTTTAACTTTTCATCTTTAATTGCTTCTTTGGCACTTGCTTCGTCTTTATAGTCAAAGTTAACACCATTTACATTCTTCAGTCCTTCTGCTACAGATGGCACTGTTGTCACTACTGCCACTTTATCATTTTTAGCCATTGAAGAGCCTTGGAGATAGGCAATTCCTACAGAGATTCCTAAAAAGAGGAACGGCGAAATCACCATAAAGAAGAAACTCCACGATTTGACATGTCGAAGATAGGTTTCCTTGATTACAACCCACATATTTCTCATACTTCCACCCCTGATTCTAGTTTAAAGATTTCATCGATTGTTGGCGCTTGTTGATCAAAGGTTGCGATATATTCCCCCTGAGTCAAGATTGGGAAGAGTTCCCTTCCAGCGCTCTCATCATCTAAAATTAATTTCCAACTGCCTTGTTTGGTCAAGCTCACCTGTTTGACATGAGGAAGGTTTTCCAATTCTTCCTTGCTTCGTTCACTTGAAACAAAAAGACGCGTTTTCCCGTATTGATTTCGGACATCCTGAACTGGTCCATGCAAGACCACACGGCCATCTCGAATCATCAGAATATCATCACAAAGCTCCTCGACGTTGGTCATGACATGGTCAGAAAAGATAATAGTTGCTCCGCGCTCTTTTTCCTGAAAAATGACTTGCTTGAGCAATTCAGTATTGACTGGGTCCAATCCACTGAAAGGCTCATCCAAGATAATCAAGTCTGGTTCATGAATCAGAGTAATAATGAGCTGAATCTTCTGCTGATTTCCTTTTGACAGACTCTTGATTTTATCAGTCAGCTTCCCTTTCACTTCCAACCTCTTCATCCATTGAGGAAGTTTTTCCTTGATTGCCTTAGCATCCATACCTTTTAGAGTCGCCAAGTAACGAACTTGTTCAAGGACTGTCAATTTAGGCATGAGACTGCGTTCTTCAGGCAGATAGCCAATCCGAGCGTAGGTCTCCTGACGAATATTCTGACCATCTAGACTGATTTCTCCTTGATATTCTAAAAACTTCAAAATACTATGGAAAATTGTTGTCTTCCCAGCACCATTTTTTCCGACTAATCCCAAAATACGACCTGGTCGCGCTTGAAAGTCAATGCCAAACAAAACTTGCTTGGATCCAAAACTTTTCTCTAGACTTCTTACTTCTAGCATCTTTCACCTCCGAAATGTCTTGCACTCATTATACTCCTTTTTGATAGCCTTTACAATGATTTATGTCCATTTTTATCATCCTCATTTTAGTAAAAAATCTTAGGGTACTTTGAGTTATGAGTACATTATACACTGGTAAACTCCAATTTATCTTCTCTGTTCCTCAACTGTCTATTTTTGATCCTGAATTGTTATGTGAAAAGAAAAAATCCACCCCGGAGGATGGATTGATATTTTAACGCACTTCTGCATTGACTTTTTCTTCAAGAGACGCTTGGATTTTTTCCATGTAGCGTGTGACTTCTTCGTCCGTTAAGCTATCTTCTGGATTTTGGAAAGTCAAGCTATAAGCCATTGACTTCATACCAAGTCCCAATTTTTCGCCTGAGAAGACGTCAAAGAGTTTGATATCTGTCAAACGTTTTACGCCTGCAGCTTGGATAGCATCTACAACTTCTTGATGAGTCACTTCTGCCTTGAGGAGAAGGGCAACGTCACGGCTGACTGCTGGGAATTTAGTAATTTCCACAAATGGATTTGCTGGTTGAAGGGCAGCTTCGATGGCTGAAAGATTAAGTTCCGCTACATACGTTTCTGGAATATCGTAAGCCTTAGCAGTGACTGGATGCACTTGGCCAAGGAAACCAAGAACTTGCTCACCGAGGGAAATCATAGCTGTACGACCTGGGTGGAGACTTGCAATTTCAGCTGTAGCTGTATAGGTCACTTCTAGTCCCAAGCGAGTAAAGAGCGCTTCTAGGATTCCCTTAGCATAGAAGAAATCAACTGGAACTGCTGCCGTTTGGAAATCTTTTTCAGCAACCAAGCCTGTCAAGGCAAAGGCAAAACTGTTAATCTCATTTGGAAGTTCTTCTTTTGGATTTCCTGTTTGTTCAAAGACTTTTCCAATCTCGTAAAGGGCCAAGTTTTTATTCTTACGAGCCACATTATAAGCCACCGTATCAAGGATACCTGAAATCATATTTTGACGGAGGACAGAACGGTCCACAGTCATTGGCCACATAAGTTCAGTAAGGTTACTTGGTTGAGCTGTGAACTCAACTGCTTTTTCAGGCGTTGTCAGAGCGTAGGTAATGATTTCTGTCAAACCTGCCCCTTCAGCAATCGTACGAACTTGACGGCGAAGTTTTTGTGTCGCAGTCAATTCACCAGCTGTTCCATCGTCTTTTGGAAGACTAGTTGGCAAGCGGTCATATCCATAGATACGAGCGATTTCTTCAAAGAGGTCTGCTTCGATGGTGATATCCCAACGACGACGTGGTACGCTGACTGTAAATGATTCTGCATTTCCAGAAAGGCCAAATCCAAGACGACGGAATACATCTTCGACATCAGCGTATGAAAGATCTGTTCCAAGGACACGGTTGACGTCTGCAAGGGTAGAAGAAACTTCCACATCAGAAGTATCAAGCTCACCTGCTGAAACGATGCCCTTACGAACCGTCGCACCAGCAAGTTCGGCAATCATACTAGCTGCCGCATCAAGAGCTTCATTGACTGTTGCCACGTTGATGCCTTTTTCAAAGCGAGAAGACGACTCAGAACGAAGATTCAAGCGACCGCTAGTCTTACGAATTGATTTGCCATTGAAAACTGCTGCTTCAAGGACAACACGACTAGAATTTTCAGAAATTTCTGTAGCCTCTCCACCCATGACACCTGCAAGAGCAACTGGCTTGTCTGCGACAGTAATGACTAGGTCATTCACGTCCAAGTCACGTTCTTCACCGTCCAAGGTCACCAATTTTTCACCAGCACGCGCTTCACGCACACGGATGTCAGTCCCTTCAAAGGTATCCAAGTCAAAGGCATGCATGGGTTGACCAAAGTAGAGCAGAATGTAGTTTGTCACATCTACTACGTTATTGATAGGACGGATGCCTTCATTCATGAGAAGATTTTGTAACCATTGTGGACTTGGTGCGATAGTCACATTGTCCAAGATACGGGCCGCATAGTAAGGGGCCTTGTCTGTTTCAATACCTACAGAAAGGGCGTCTACAGCAGCTTGGTCTGTTTCTGAAAGAGTAAATTCTTTAAAGTTGACTGCCTTGTCATAGATAGCTGCCACTTCGTGAGCTACCCCACGCATAGAAAGGGCATCCGCACGGTTTGGTGTAATAGAAAGTTCGATAATTTCATCATCCAAGTCTAGATATGAGAAGACTTCCTCACCTGGAACGGCGTCTTCAGGCAAGATTTGGATGCCATCTGCGAACTCCTTTGGTACAACTGAGTCAGAAATTCCCAGTTCACCAAGTGAACAGATCATCCCAAGTGACTCGAAACCACGGATTTTTCCTTTTTTGATTTTGTAGTTGTCAGCGATGCGAGCTCCTGGAAGAGCCACCATAACCTTGATGCCAGCACGCACATTTGGGGCACCACAAACGATTTGACGGGTTTCTTCTTCGCCAACGTTAACCTGACAAACATGGAGGTGAGTTTCTGGCACATCTTCGCAAGACAAGACCTCACCGACGACAATTTTTGAGAGACCAGCAGCAGGTGATTCCACACCTTCTACCTCGATCCCTGTAGTTGACATTTTTTCAGCCAACTCTTGTGATGGAACATCAATGTCCACCAATTCTTTTAACCATTTATAAGATACAAGCATAATTTAGTTCTCCAGAATGACAGTTGCCACTCTGGTTCTTTTCCTTTCCTATCATTTCAATAGAAGAATCATCTTCTTACCTTAATTTCTTTCTCAGTAACCAATCCGTATCTACTTTTTGACCAACCATAAAATGATGTTGGCTAAATTTTTCAAAACCATATCGATTATAAAACGCTTGAGCTTTTGTATTATGCTCCCAAACACCTAGCCAAGCCCAGGAAAAATTATTTTTGGTAGCAAGTTCAAGAGCGAATTCAAACAGTTGCTTACCGAATCCAAATCCTTGAAATTTTTGTAGCACATAGAGGCGTTGAATTTCAAAAGCATCCTCTAACTCTCTCTCAGTCTGAGCACTTCCCCAGTTGACTTTGAGAAAACCAGCTATCTCCTCTTCATGCATAATGAAGTAGGTTTCGGATTCTGGATTTTCCAACTCAGTTGACAAAACTCTCAAACTATAAGCCTCTTCAAAGTATTCCTGTAACTGCTCTTCCGTATTATCATGCGCAAATGTTTCACGAAAGGTTTGTTTGGCAATTTTAGCCAACACCTCAACATCTGCCATTTCTACTTTTCTAATCATTATTTAAACTGTTCTGAGAAGCGGACATCTCCTTGGTAGAATCCACGGATATCGTTGATTCCGTAACGGAGCATAGCTACACGCTCTTGTCCAAGACCAAAGGCAAATCCAGAGTAAACAGTCGCATCGATACCACTCATCTCAAGGACACGAGGGTGAACCATACCGGCACCCATAATTTCGATCCAACCTGTTTTCTTACATACGTTACAGCCTTCTCCACCACACTTGAAGCAAGAAACATCCACCTCAACAGATGGCTCTGTGAATGGGAAGTAAGAGGGACGCAGACGGATCTGACGCTCTTCACCGAACATTTTTTGCACAATCAACTGAAGCGTTCCTTGAAGATCTGCCATAGAGATATTTTTCCCAACAACCAAACCTTCGATTTGGTGGAATTGGTGACTGTGGGTCGCATCGTCTGTGTCACGACGGAAGACACGCCCTGGCGAAATCATCTTCAAAGGACCTTTTGAAAAATCATGGGCATCCATAGCACGCGCTTGAACTGGAGACGTGTGGGTACGGAGCAAGATTTCTTCTGTGATATAGAAAGTGTCCTGCATGTCGCGAGCTGGGTGGTCTTTCGGAAGGTTCATACGCTCAAAGTTATAGTAGTCTTGCTCAACTTCAAAACCATCCACGACTTGGTAACCCATACCGATAAAAATATCTTCGATTTCTTCACTAGTTTGTGTGAGGACATGACGGTGACCAGCCGCAACTGGACGACCTGGAAGTGTCACATCGATACTCTCGCTAGCCAGTTGAGCCGCGACTTTCTTTTCTTCCAAGAGCTTAGCTGTTTCTTCAAAGGCTGCTGTCAAGACATCACGCGCTTCATTGACGTGCTTCCCGATAATCGGACGCATCTCAGCAGAAACATCTTTCATCCCTTTGAGGATTTCAGTAAGCGAACCCTTTTTACCAAGGACAGAGACACGTAATTCTTGCATCTCTTTTTCATTTTCAGCAGTAATCTGCTTCAAGCTAGCCAGCGTTTCTTCACGAAGCGCTTTTAATTGTTCTTCAATAGTTGACATAATTCCTCCATCAGTCTCTCGTAGATAAAAAGAAAACCCCATGCCAAAAACTCCACTCGGAGCGTTGACACGCGGTACCATCCGTTTTCATCTGACAAGTCAGACCTTCATTTCTAAATCCATGCGCAAGTGAATTCACCCAGCTTTCATATAGAGAGCTTGCAGTCACGGCTCTCCTCCCTGATATACTTCCCTTGAGTTACTAGTCTTGCAGATTTCTATTCAATTACTACTTAGTTTATCAGATTTTTAGTTAAAAAACAAGTTAGATTAGACTAATTTCAATATAAAACTCGTTCCTTTTTCTGTTGCTCCATTTTCCACAAATCCAAGCGACTTGAAACACCTTCTAGAAGCATGATTGTAGGTGTAGATTTCCTTGACTCTCAATTCTTTCCATCCTTTTACTCGAGCCAATTCAATCAAAGTACTTAGAACTTTTTTCCCAATCCCTCGATGTTGGTAAGCGGGATTCCCAATCACAATGGGGAGATTATCCTGAGATAGTGTAACATCCCCAATTGGAAGCCATTCTCCCTTCTCCTTAACTTCAATCCAAAAAAGCTCACCATGCTGATCCAAATAGGAATACATAGCTTCCAAGGTCGCTGGACTGTACGGTATCTTCACACCATCTACGAGGTAAACCAAGTTCACATCCTGATACCAAGCAAAAGCTTCCTCACAATGATTGACCTGATAATAAGGAACAAGACGCAGTGCATCATCTATTTGTAGGGTCTGTTTCATCTGCTTTCCTTTTCAATAAGAGAGTTGCTGCTTGATTAAAACCCTCACACCAGTTATACCATTTTGCTTCATACTCATCTTGAGCTAAGATATGATTTTTTAAATTCAGAACAGAGTAAATTTTTCTTTCTTCGCAGGCTTGCGCATAGAGATGATATAGTTCATCACCGCCGTCTCTATCAAATTCAGCAGAAATCGTATCCCGACCTGCCAATAAAGCCTGATAAGCCCTGTGATGCCCATCTGTAATCAACAAGCAATCTCCGAACGCAAGAATACTGATTGGGTCAACATTGATCATTTCTGCCGACTGATAAAGCATCTGGATGCCTGCTAGTTTCTTTTCTGATAAGTATAGTTGAGTCGGATGAAGATCTTTTATATTGACTTTCATTTCTTTCTCCTCAAGGGAATTTGATACTCATTTCTGCTTGCCTTTAAATCGCCATTGGAAACGAAGCTTGTCATAGAAGGGAAATTCGATAAACAGGACTACCAAGCCCACACAGAGACTGGCAAGAACGTCTGATGGATAGTGAACTCCCACCCAAAAAGAGACAGTAGTTCATACTACTATTACTCTATTTTCATTGCTTTCACAATTGCTAAGGCAGTCAATACAAAAATAAAAAGTGGAAGCACTGTGATTTTTAGGTTTGTAGCACTCGCTAAGGCAACGATGAGCATGCTAAGAATTCCTGGTACAACAACATTGAATACTCCAAGCACTGACTGGATGGTTCCCATGACTTCTTCTGGAACCATCGAGAATACAAGGTTGAAAATCCGAGGTCCCATCATTCCTACTGCAACTGCGCATAAGAAGACAACCACCAATAAAAGAAGGAAATGATTGGTCAACCAAGAAAAGAGAATACAGAGATGCATAATTTCTTCAAAGTAGACAATCATTTTTATGGGAATATTTTTTAGGATACCTCCACTCAAAAAACTTCCCACAATCGTTCCTGAAAAAGTAACCACTGACAATACTGCAATGGATTGCCCAGTGTCAAAGAAGATAAATGGATGATGAATCAACATCAAAGTCGTTAAAGGGGTAATAATGCTTAAAATCATTTGATTCATAGCAGCAATGAATATTAATTTGATGATGGCTGGAAAACTTGCCAATATCTTCATAGAATAGAGGAAATGCTCTCCAAAAGATTTTGCGGTTAATCTTTTACTAACCTCCATCTGTCCCTCAATATCTCTCAAAGAAGTACGAATAAACACCACACCCAACAGTGCAAAAAGAAAGGTCAAAGCATTCAAACCTACAAACATCTGAAGACTGATGACCCCAATCAAAACTCCACCTGTAAGGTTGCTAAGAATATTAACTACACCAGCAGTTGCCTGTCTAAACCCCATAGCATCTGTCATATCATCTCCTATAATCCTCACATACAAAGGAGAAATCATAGCACCTGCAAAATAACTCATGGTATCTGATAAAAGATTGATGCCACAAATAAGAAAAACCATCCCCATAGAAAAGTTCTTATCCGTTACAAACAGTGTCAATAGAGTATAAAGCAGAAACTTACTTGCCAATATAGCAATATATTTTGCAACACGATTTTTTTGAAAATCGGCAATAACGCCTGTGAACAACTGAGAAATCTGCGGCAAAGTCTCCGAAACTGTTATACAAAGAACAGCTAATGAAGCAAATTTATATCCCGATACATAAGAAATAAAGGAAATATAAAACAACGTGTCACCAAATGACGAAACCCATTGATTAATCAGCAACATTCGATAATTTTTATTGGTCAGAAAAGTATTCATTGGATTGCCTCCTTCTTCAGCTCAAAAGGAAATTGAAATCCTAACAACGCCCAATATATCCCCAAAGTTCCAATACCAAAATCAAAAACTATTGATGATATTCTAACACATCAATTTTACTTCGTCAATAATTTTATGGTGTTTTCTTATTTTTTTTGAAATATGAATTTAAGTTATCTAAAAATACAAATCTTTTTCTTAATCTTCACTTTCCAATAATTTCATTTCCTTCTCAATTTCTAGCATCATTCTCTGCTTCTCTTCGTGCTTGTAAAGCTGATAAGATACTTGATAAAAACCTAGTATCCTATCCCTTTCAGCAAATCCAACGCTTATATTTCCCAATAAACAATACAAATCTGCTAATCGATAACTACTATTATACCTTTTACAAATAGCTATTGTTTCTGTAATTTCTTCTATAGCTTCAGATGTTCGTTCATTCAACCACAAATATCTACAATAGTTATATCGGAATTTAATCATCAATTCTAACTGTTCCAAATGATGAACAGATAGTGACTGGAGGTTCTCTTTTAAAAGTTGATAGAGTTCCTGATATGTGTCTTCCTGCCCCATATCAAAATAAAAATTAGCCAAGGTATTTCCCAGTTGTAGATAGTAAAAATCAGATTTTTTCAGAGATAACAATATTTTTTCCAGTTTCGCAACTGCCTCTGTTTGATGATTTAGATAACGGAATTGAACTAATGTATCAATCCAGTCCAAATAAATCTGGTCTTTAGCAGATAGACGAGCACGTTTAGATTTTTCCAGTTCATAGATATAATGGAGAGATTCATATTCCCTCTCATCTAAAAATTTCTTAGATAGTTCTTTAAACTTATCAATATTTTCTAAACTAGAAACCTCAGTATCTTCAAAGAAATAATCCATGCTCACCTTCAAGCGCTTAGATAGTTGAAAGAGTAATTCTGACCCAGGTGAGTATTTACCTTGCTCCATACGGCTAATCTGCCCTTGCTCACAAATCCCCTCAGCTAATTCTTTTTGAGATAATTTTAATTCCTTTCTTTTATTTTTTAAGCGTGTCGCTAATAACATACCCACACTTTCTTCCTCCTTGCTTTATTTATTAAAATATATCAAATTCTAAAACATGTTTAAAGTATATATTTCATATACTTCTATTTCTATTTGTACAATTTTTTATCTTTTCCATCACTTCTGCTTGCCTTTAAATCTCCATTGGAAGCGGAGCTTATCATAAAAGGGAAACTCGATAAACAAGACTCCCAAGCCCACACAGAGACTAGCAAGGACATCTGATGGGTAATGAACTCCCAGATAGACCCTTGATACCAGCACACTAACTAGGTAGAACCCAAGGACGATTTGCACGATTTTTCTCCAGACTGGATTTTTCATCCGTTGACTGAGAATGACAATCAGAGAACCGACCATCAAGGTTACAGCCAGAGAATGGCCACTTGGGAAGGAAAATCCCTTCTCCTCCACCAGATGTAAGATAGCTGGTCGTGGGCGCTGGTAGATGTTTTTAAAGGTCACGATTAAAAGACCTGCCAAAGCCAAATTCCCCAGCATAAGTAGGCTTTCTATCTTCCATCGCTTACGATAAAAGATAAAAGCTGTAATGACGACCCAAGTGATAATCACTGGGATATCAATCAAGCGTGTGATGGTCCTGAAAAGAATAGTCAAATAATCTGGCAAGTCTCCTCGAACGGCAGTTTGAATCGGTTGGTCAAAACCGACCAGCGTTTCAGGGTAAAATTTGACCATATAGCCAAGAATAACGAAAAGTAAAAGGGCAAAACTGCCCTTCATTAAAAATGTTTGTTTATCTTTCATAATGTTTTAAGGTTGGTTTCAAAAGGACGTACAACAACCAGAATGAAACGGAAAAGATTACACCCTCAATCAAATTAAAAGGTAATACCATGGTCATTAGGTAGTTGGAAAGTCCCAAAATTTTTCCAATATCAAAGTTAGCAAACTTAGCGTACAAAGGAACAGCGTAAACATAGTTGAGAACCAACATAGCCACGGTCAAGCCAATAGTTCCAGCTAGAGATCCTAGTAGGAAACGAAGGGGTGTCCGTTCCTTTTTCCAAATCAAAGCAAATACGATGACAAAAACTCCCAAAGCTACGATATTCATTGGCAAACCAATGTAAGTATTCACTCCCTGGCTGTTAAGAAGCAATTTCAAGAGTGAGCGAAGCAAGAGAACTCCTAGAGCAGCAGGCAAATCCATGACCACCAGACCCACAAGGACTGGCAAGATACTAAATTCAATCTTGAGGAAGGACGCCGCTGGTAAAAGCGGAAAGTCAAAGTACATCAGCACAAATGAGATGGCTGATAAGATCGCAATGGTCGAAAGTCGACGTGTGTTTGTCATAACAGGTTCCTCCAATTTTCTATAAAATCAGAAGAAGTTAGAAAGGATCCCTCTATCTATTCTCACTTTTTATATCCCAAAAGTTCCCTCTCACTCTATTAAGGAAAATAAAAGCAAGCGGTTACAGTTTAGCTATAAATCTATCAGAACAGACAAAGCTATTCTTTCGTCTTCTCCCATCCAGACTATACTGTCGGTTGTGGAATCTCACCACATCAGCTTGCGCTCGCGGACTTCTTTAAAGAGAAGGAAATAGAGATTTTTCTTTTAGACTAGGCGACAAGCTGTAGGCATAACTTCTGGTTAGGCAAAGCTTGTCAACAAAGTATAAAAGGAAAAGATCATTTCCTAGTTAAAGTCACCGCCGGTCGGGAATCACACCCAGCCCTGAAGACTCTTTTATCATAACAAAAAACGCTTGCAAGCGCAAGCATTTTGTTCACTTTCATTTTCATTTTTTATTTCAATTTATCCACTTCGTAGGTATGAACAAGATCAAGACCTGCAAAGTTCTGCTGGCGAAGAGCCTCATAGACAATCATACAGACGGTATTCGACACATTGAGACTGCGGACGTGTTCATCATTCATGGGAATACGGAGAGCCTTCTCAGGATGTTCTCGCATAAAGTCCTCAGGCAAGCCCTTGTCTTCACGTCCAAAAAGAAAATAATGGTCCTCGTCAGTCGATAAATCCACCTCAGAATAGACTTTTTCTGCGAATTTTGAAATCAGATAGAGTTTACCCTTCATCTGGGACATGAAATCTTCCAAACTGTCGTAAAAATAAATCTCTAGCTTATCCCAATAATCCAATCCAGCCCGCTTCATCTTGCGATCATCAATAGGAAATCCCATAGGCTTGATGATGTGGAGGGGAGAATTGGTCGCAGCGCAAGTACGCGCGATATTGCCTGTATTTTGTGGAATTTGAGGTTCAAATAATACAATGTGATTTGTCATGACTTGCTTCCTTTCACCATTGCAAAAAAATAGCCACACTGCCCGGAGTCAAGCTCAGCAAACAGCGTGGTTAAGGCATCGTTAACTTACCTCACAACAGGTTTGAAGTAAATCAGCGAAACTACTTTCTTAGTATAACACTTTCAGAATCATTGTCAATAGAAACGACTTGATTTTTTCAATTTTTTCAAGCTATTTCCAAGGGTTTCTAGGAGAAAATTCTTAAATATCTGCAAAAATTGCTTACTCTTTTATACCTATCTGTGGACTGGGAATGATGATATTATGACCTCGTTATCTCAAATACTGCTGTATGAACCCACTCATTATGAATTTGTAAGTCATTTTCTATAACCCTACTAAAGGTGAAGCCATTTTTTAAAAGCACCCTCTGAGAGGCTAGATTGTCCGTTGCCGTCCCTGCAATGATTCTATTGAAACCATAAGTCGTGAAGGCCTTTTCTAAAACGAGTTTAACCGCTTCGCTTGCATATCCTAAATTAGTAACATTTTCTCCAATCCTATATCCAAGTTCTGCTGTTTTTCGATTATTCTCTAAAACACTTAAATTGATTCTTCCAACCATAACGCCTTGTGTATCTCTAATAAGATGCATGTAGACATCATGATTCTCTTGTTCCCTTGTAATTTCTTTAAAACCTTCTAAATCAAAATAGTTAGCTGGTCTAGGAGGTAAATTCCGCTCAAAATACTCTCGATTTTCTTTTTCAAAAGAATAGACGTCTAAACTATTTTCTTCAGATAACAGCTCTAAACTGATCATTACAAATCCTCTCCTATCATAATCTACATTCAAATTTTCTCATGTTTACACAAAGTAAAATTAACACGATTTAAATTAAGTACTTTTACTATTCTATATCGTCTCTACATTATGACACTGAACTTAGTTGAAAATGATTATACTTGAATAACTTTAATTTTGTAGTGTAAATTCTACTATAAAGTATACAAACTAATTCATATTTTGTAAAAAAGTTTCAAGTATACAATTATTAACTTTATTTCTCATACAATCTATCAATAAAAAGTTATAGAATAATTTCTCTTTACTTATCTAATGAAAACTTTGACAACACTATTTCCAAGGGTTGTAAAATCTTCCCTGATTCTGCAAGATAAGTAGTAAACTAGTTACTAAAAACAAGGCTGCCAAGAGCAAGGTAATATAGTCTCCTTTTTTCAAGGCCTGATAACTATACCATGTGCGTTTTTTCTCTTTCCCAAAGCGGCGAAGCTCCATGGCGGTCGCAATGGTATCAATGCGTTCTAGCGAACTGAAAATCAAGGGAGTAATAATGCGCAAATTACCTTTGATTCGTTGCATAAGAGAAGCTTTCTTGGATAATTCCATCCCACGCGCTTCCTGAGACATCTTGATGGTAAAGAATTCTTCCTGCAAATCTGGAATATAGCGCAAGGTCAGGCTGACAGAATAGGCAATCTTGTAGGGCACACCGATTTGATTTAAACTAGAAGCAAACTGACTAGGATGAGTTGTCATCAAAAAGATAATAGCCAGAGGAATGGTGCAGAGATACTTAATGGCTAGATTTAGCAGATAAAAGAGCTCTTGACTGGTCAGAGTGTAGGCACCGATTCCCTGCCAAATCACGCTTCTCTCTCCGTAAAGTCCAACCCCATACTCGGGAGAAAAGAGATAGACCATCAAAACGTTTAAAACGGCAAATACCGTCGCAAAAACTGCTACAAAAGAAACATCTTTAAAGCGGATTTCTGACAAATAGAGGAGAAAAACCGAAAAGATAGCAATCAGAACAAGCAGTCTGGTATCATAGCTAATCATGGCAGCCAGTGACACGAGGATGAAAAAGAGAAGTTTCCCAGCTCCTGACAAGCGATGAATCACAGTATCTCTATGCTGGTAACCGATTAATTTAGCTTGCATCCTTCTCTCCTTTCTTTGTAAAATGCCGTTAAAGCAAGTGGATCCACGTCGAGTTTCTTAGCCAAGTTGAAGATTGAAGTTTCTTTTAGATTGGCTTTTATTAACAGCTCAGGATTGCTCAACAGACTAGCTGGATCGGTATCGGCAATCAATTCCCCGTCCACCATGACAAGGGCTCGGTCTGAATAATCCAGCATCAATTGCATATCATGGGTAATCATGACAATGGTATGACCTTTTTGATGCAACTCTTCGAGAAATTCCATAATCTCAGTATAGTTCTTCTGGTCTTGACCTGCTGTCGGTTCATCTAGGAGAATAATTTCAGCCCCTAAGACCAAAATTGAAGCAATGGTGACACGTTTTTTCTGACCAAATGACAGGGCAGAAATAGGCCAATTACGGAATTCATAGAGACCACAGATTTTCAAGGTTTCATAGACTTTCGTTTCAATTTCCTGCTCGTCTACACCTCGCAAACGAAGTCCTAGAGCCACCTCATCAAAAATCATATTGGTTGAAATCATTTGATTGGGATTTTGCAGCACATAGCCTACTCGTTCCGCCCGCTCTGCAACAGAATCTCCTTTGATATCCTGTCCTTCCCAAAGGTAGCGACCTTCCGTCTGAATAAAGCTACTTAAGGCCTTGGCTAGGGTTGACTTCCCTGCTCCATTTTTTCCGACAATGGCAATCTTTTCACCCTTTTTAATATCTAAATGAAGAGACTTTAAAATCGGTCTATCATCATAAGCAAAAGAAACATTCTCTAATCTAAAAAGTGACTGAAATTCTGACGTCTCTTTTGCCGGTTCTATCTGCAACTGGACCTGACCTTTTGAGATAGACAAGTTATCAAGATCTGCTAATTGTTCTTCCGCGGCTAAATCCACACCCAATTGACGGAGAGACGTTAGATAAAGGGGTTCTCGAATTCCATTTTGTGTCAATAAATCAGTCGCCAGTAATTGATCAGGGCTCCCATTAAAAAGGATACGACCATCGTTTATCAAGACAATCCGATCCACAGGGCGATGCAGAACATCCTCCAAACGGTGCTCGATAATAAGAGTCGTCGTCCCCTCCTCCTTATGAATCTGATCAATCAATTCGATAATATCCTGACCTGACTTGGGATCCAGATTGGCGAGTGGCTCATCAAACAAGAGAATAGGACTCTCATCAATCAAGACACCAGCCAGACTGACCCGTTGCTTTTGTCCACCTGACAAATCCTGGGGACGCTGAGCCAGCAAAGTGAGAAGGTCCAGCTTTTCAGCCCATTTATGAACACGATTTTTCATTTCTTCTAGAGCTGTTACATCATTTTCCAGAGCAAAAGCCAAGTCTTCTGCCACGGACAGACCGATAAACTGCCCATCTGTATCCTGCAAAACTGTGCTGACCAGATGAGATTTATCGTAGATGCTCATATCAAAGGCTGCTTGCCCCTTGATCAAAAATTCTCCAGACATCTGACCCTTGTAAATATTGGGAATAATTCCATTCAAACACTGACCCAAGGTAGACTTGCCTGACCCAGATGGCCCAACAATTAAGACTTTCTCTCCCTTGTAAATGGTCAAGTCCACCCCTTGCAAGGTCGGTTCTTGTTGCGTTTCATACTGGAAAGAGAAATCCTTCCACTCAATTATAGCTTCTTTCATCTTACTCTCTTCATTCGCTTCTTCTACTCAATGAAAATCAAAGAGCAAACCAGGAAGTTAGCCGTAGGTTGCTCAAAACACTGTTTTGAGGTTGCAGATAGAGCTGACGCGGTTTGAAGAGAGTTTCGCAGAGTATTAGACTTCTATTTTATCATAAATCAAGCCCTTCTTGCAGTCTCTTCTCTTAAAATCTTAGTGCCAACAAGATTCCTATCCTAGCTTGCTTGCCTAACTAGTCTATAAACATCGAAAAAGACCGGTTGCCCAGCCTTTTCCTTATATTAATCCTTTTTCAAACTTCCTGAACGAGTCTGCGTACGTGAATAAGCTAGCAAGAGAAGGGTACCTGCGATAGCTACAGTTACAGCATTAGCAATTCCTGCAACAATCCCTTGGGCAAATACTTTTTCTGCCGCTTCTTGATAAATCACAACATCTCCAAGTGGTGCCAAGACACCCCAAACAAGAGCATTTGCGACAATCTGAATGAGGTTAAAGAAGACAATATCCTTCAACTCAAAAACACCCTGTGTTACTCGAATGTATTTTCTAAAGAGTCCGACGGCTAGACCAAAGAGACCACTAGCAATAATCCAAGTCCACCACAGACCGTAACCAGCAAGAGAGTCCTTCACTGCATGACCAATTAAACCAACAAGTAATCCCACTAGAGGGCCAAAAATGATAGACAAGAGGCTCTGTACCGCATACTGAAGCTGGATGCTTGTATTTGGAACAGGGGTCGGAATACTAATCATCCCAATGACAACAAAGAGCGCAGCTCCAACACCGATAGCAACAACTTGTTTAATTGATTGATTTTTCATCTATATTCTCCTATTTTATGCTTCTATTTTCTTTATTTCAATGGTCCAAGATGAACCGACACCCACATTATAGGCCTTGGCAAAGGAACCTTGGTTGATAGCCAGACCTAAACGATAGAGGGAGTTGATGTAAAGGATGGGTTGCCCAATTCTCACATCTGCAAATGATTTGCCATAAACAACCTGATTTTGATAGACTAGCATATCAGCGTGATAGAGGTCCAAAACAAACATCCAGAATATCAATAGCTCCCCTCAAAAATATTATAAGTCGTGATATCGTGCGTCAAATGATGAATTTTTATGGTTGGAGACTCTTCTAAAGCCACTCCAATCATAGTCGATACCGCACCATCAACCAGACCAAAGTCTGATTGTAATACCAGTAAATTATTATTCATTTTATCTCCTTGTATATCCTTTATCATACCATATTTCATAGAAAGATGCTACTAGCTATTTCAATTGATTAGGGTATAGTTTTACCTTATAGCAAATTTCCTACTAAAAGCTCTTGTTATTAGCTAGTAGGTGCATTTTTTCTTGAAAAAAGGTATGATAGTTACATCATGAAAAAGTAGGTTTTATTATGAAAATTATCCTTGTCGGAGGGGGAAAAGTTGGTTTTGCTCTCTGTCGCTCCCTGGTTGCAGAAAAGCATGATGTTTTGCTGATTGAGCAAGACGAAGCCGTTCTCAATCATATTGTTAATCGCTTTGATATCATGGGTATCCTTGGTAACGGGGCCGATTTCACCATCCTTGAGCAAGCCAGTGTTCAGGATTGTGATATCTTTATCGCCTTGACTGAATACGATGAAGTGAACATGATTGCAGCCGTTCTAGCCAAAAAAATGGGGGCTAAAGAAACCATCGTTCGGGTGCGAAATCCTGAATACTCTAACTCTTATTTCAAAGAAAAGAATATTCTCGGCTTTTCTCTTATCGTAAATCCTGAGCTCTTGGCTGCCCGCGCTATCGCCAATATCATTGACTTCCCCAACGCCCTATCTGTCGAACGCTTTGCTGGTGGACGCGTTAGCCTCATGGAATTTGTTGTCAAATCCACTAGCGGTCTTTGCCAAATGCCTATTTCTGATTTTCGGAAAAAATTCGGCAATGTCATTGTCTGTGCGATAGAAAGAGATCATCAAATTATCATCCCAAGTGGTGACATGACCATACAGGATAAAGATAGAATCTTTGTCACTGGTAACCGTGTTGATATGATGCTCTTCCATAATTATTTCAAATCTCGTGCTGTGAAGAGCCTTCTCATCGTTGGAGCAGGTAGAATTGCCTATTATCTACTAGGTATCCTCAAAGACAGTCGTATTGATACCAAAGTCATCGAGATTAACCCTGAAAGGGCACGTTTCTTTAGTGAGAAATTCCCAAATCTCTATATTGTTCAAGGAGATGGTACCGCAAAAGATATCTTACTAGAAGAAAGTGCTCAAAACTATGATGCAGTAGCAACCCTAACAGGAGTTGACGAAGAGAATATTATTACTTCTATGTTCCTGGATAGTGTCGGAGTACAAAAAAATATTAGCAAGGTTAACAGAACTAGTCTCCTTGAAATTATTCATGCGCCTGATTTCTCAAGCATTATCACTCCGAAAATCATCGCTGTAGATACAATCATGCACTTTATTCGTGGCCGTGTTAATGCCCAATATTCAGACCTTCAAGCCATGCACCATCTAGCAAATGGCCAAATCGAAACCCTACAATTCCATATCAAGGAAGCCAATAAAATGACTGCCAAACCTCTTTCTCAACTGAAATTGAAAAAAGGGGTTCTTATTGCAGCCATCATTCGAAAGGGCAAGACTATTTTCCCTACTGGGGAGGATACGCTTGAAGTCGGAGACAAGCTCCTAGTAACAACCTTGTTGCCAAACATCACCAAGATTTATGATTTGATTACGAGGTAAGAAATGAATAAAAGTATGATTCGTTACCTCCTTTCAAAGTTACTTTT
>NZ_CAUQCP010000016.1:0-38866 GCF_963516575.1 uncultured Streptococcus sp. | reverse complement strand
TTTCAAATAAAGATTTGTAATATATTCTCGTTACATCGACTGATGAAAAATAAATGGGCTTGTAGATGGATTGATAATTAGCAGTATCTAGGAGCTAGAGTTCTTATTTTCAGAAAAAATATATTACAAAAAAGTGGGGAGTCCCGCTTTTTTTGTTAGACTGGTTTCAATAGAATACTCTTTGAAATGTGAGAAAGGCCTGTTATGAAATTATTCTTAAGACATCATTTATTTAGAATACTTACCTTCTCAAGGTTTTTGAGCTCAAGTGGAGCTTATATTTATAATCTGGTATTTATCGTTTATGCTGCGAGTCTGCCCTTTAAAAATATAGCTGTATTTATGGCGAATATGATTACGATTTTACCTTTCCTATTTACTTTTTATGTTGGGATTAAGGCTGATCATACTCGGAATAAAGCAGGGACAATTATCTGGGTTGGTTGTGTGCAAAGTCTGCTATTTCTTTTGATTGCTAGTGTGATTCATGATCAGAACTCCGTAACGTTTGCTTTTATCTGTATGGTTAATATCTGTTCGGATATTTTATCAGATTATACAGCAGGTCTTCGTATGCCGATTATCCAGCATAATATTTCGGAAGATAGGCTCTATGAAGCTTATTCCTTTACTCAGTTTGTCTCCTATTTATCAAATCTAGGAGGTCAAGCCTTAGGAGTGTGGTTACTCACAACAAGCCACCAAAATTTTTCTTTTGTTGCAATTGTGAATGCTGGCTTCTTTTTACTATCTTCTCTTATTTTGTTCAAAAATAGCAGAGAACTGACGCATTTGTCTGTAAGTGTAGAGGATAAGTCGATTAGTTTACTTCAACAAGTTAAGGCAATCTATGCGGACATGGATGCTATCTTTAGACAGAGAGAAAGTAAATCATTGTTTAAAATGATTCTTGTCATTTTGGTAATGAATACTTTGGGAGGAGCTGTTGGAGGTATTTATCACTTTTACTTATTAGACCATACTATCTATCATCTCAGCTATGCTCAAGCCCTATTTTTAATTGAATGTGTTAGCTTGGGAGGAGCTATTCTTGGTAGCCTAACTCCCCATGATTATTTTGGGAAATTATCGTTTTCAAGTTTGCTATCGCTCAATGCAATTCTGTTTGTCTTGCTTGCTACTGCTAATATTTTAGATTTTTCTCCTCTAGTAGGTGTTGCCTGCTTAGCCTTTGTCATGTATTTGATGTCGAAATCAATGCCTAAATTAGATACTCTGTTACTGTCTAACTTGAGCGCGGATGTATTAGCTAGAAGTAATAATCTCTTGAGTATGATTTTTTCCCTAACATTACCTTTGGGGATGTCTGTATTTTCCTTCTTAGCTTTACAAGATATCAGGCTTTGTTGGTGGGTCTTTTTGGTAGTGAGTATGATAGGACTCATTTTATCCCTAGAAAAAAGAAGTTTTTCGGGTAAAAAATTTTAACCTAGGAAAATCAGGCTTATTAGAAGGTCTTCCAGACTTGATCCGTGTGACAACTGTGACCTTGATTTCCCTTGTTGGGGAAACAGCTATGGCTGGTGCGGTTGGAGCTGGAGGTATCGGTAACGTAGCCATTGCCTATGGATTTAACCGCTACAATCACGATGTGACCATCTTGGCAACCATTATTATCGTTTTGATTATCTTTGCAATTCATACTCAATGAAAATCAAAGAGCAAACTAGGAAACTAGCCGCAGGCTGTACTTGAGTACGGCAAGGCGACGTTGACGTGGTTTGAATTTGATTTTTGAAGAGTATCAATTCTTGGGAGACTTCTTGACCAAGTCTTGAGCCATAAATAAAAAGAGCCGTGTGGCTCTTTTTTATTAATCAGATTTTCTGTGCAAATTTTTTACTCAAGGCTTGTCCAATCAAGGCACCCACTAGGGCTCCGATGACAATACTTGAGATAAATAGAAGGACGGTTCCAGGATTTGGTGCGACCATGATACGGTCGATATATTCTTGCGATTTTCCTCTTGCTAGAAGGGTAGCCATATAGGCTTTAGGCGCAATCCACATAAGTAAGATTGGTCCTGTTGAGCTAAAGGAGAAAATAACGAAAGAAAGGAAATTCTTTGTTTGGTCCTTGTATTTTCCTAAATGAGCTATTCCATCTGCTAGGAGGCCACAGATAATTCCAGGAAGGAAGGCACCAGCACCGTGTTTAGATCCCAAGAAAAAGAGGGCCATGACAAGGCCGATAGTGGTAATGGCTCCAAAGCGCGGAACTTTTGCGACTAGGATCATATAGACGCTACCGCCGACAAGGGCAGTAAAGGCAGGCGCATAAAACATGTTTCCAGTTTGGTCAAAGGGATTGCCCAAAAGGACACCAATCCCCATGCAGAGGAAGTAAAGAACTGCAAAAAGCAGTGTAGTTAAGATAGATTTTTTCATGAATTGTCTCCTGATAAATTTTTCATAATTCTCATTGTACCACGGTTTGATGGGATTGTAAATGGAAAATAGAAGTTTTTGAAAACGCTTGAAATATGATATAATAGTTTCATAGTTAATTTTAGGAGGATATCATGGGTAGATTTTTAGACTTTGTCTTTAATCGTTTCTTTTTAGGGATGGTTGCGACAGCCTTCTTTTGGCTATTAACCTTGGCAGGAGGAATTATCCTTGGTTTAGCGCCAGCTAGTGCCACCTTGATGAGCCTGTATGCAGAACATGGTTATAGCTTTCGTGAATACAGTTTGAAGGAGGCTTGGTCTCTTTATAAGCAAAATTTCGTCCCCAGCAACCTGATTTTCTATAGCTTTTTAGGAGTGGATTTAGTTTTGGTTTATGGCTTGTATCTCTTGGTGCAATTGCCTCATCAGACCATTATTCATTTGATTGCGACCTTTTTGAATGTCCTAGTAGTTGCCCTGATCTTTTTGGCTTATACAGTATCTTTGAAATTACAAGTCTATTTTGATTTGTCCTATCGAAATAGTCTCAAACTATCCTTGATTGGCATCTTTATGAGCTTAGCGGCTGTGGCCAAGGTTCTCCTTGGGACAGTGCTACTTGTGGCAATTGGTTACTATATGCCTGCCCTACTTTTCTTTGTAGGAATTGGGATGTGGCATTTCTTTATCAGTGATATGTTGGAACCGGTCTATGAAAGCATCCATGAAAAATTGGCGACAAAATAGAATGAAGCAGTTTTGGCTACATACGCTTCTAAGAACCTACAGTTCAGTTATGATGATTATTATTGCGAGTTTTGCAATTTTACTCTCCTATGCTGATTGGGATTCACGGGAAAAGGAAGCTCAGAGAGTAGCCCAGCGTGTAACCACTCGAACAGTCGAAGAGGTGGAATATTATTACCGCGAATCAGCCCAGTTAGCGCAAGATTTAGTAGCCAATCAAGACCGTATACAAGGGGTTTATAAGTACTTTAGCCTGTCAACTTCTGAGTATTTTTATTGGCTGTTGGAGCATCAAGCGACTTCGTCAACTTCTATTTCTCTGTATGAAAATATTGATGATCTTTATGTTAAAAATGACTATATAACGGGTGTTGCAATCGTCTTGCAGGACTTTAAAGAAGTTTATGTTTCTAGCAGAAATGAGAGAGGTGGCCATACGGTACTTGCGGAAGATTTTAAACCGGAGGCCAATAGTTTTGGAATTCCTGTTCTGGATCCAGCAACGGATCAATCTATAGGAGTGATATACATTTCCTTGGATCCAGAAGTTTTATATCATGCCATTGACAATACCCGAGGTCATATCCCGATGGCTGTTACCGTGACATCGCCTTTTGATACGGAGATTTTTCATATTGGTGAGAGGGTCACTAGGGAACATGAGAACTGGTTTGTTGGTGTGACCTCTCATGGCTATCAGGTTCAGGTGGCAGTTCCCAAAAACTTTGTTTTACAAGGAACGGTGACCAGCTCTGCTTTGATTGTGGGCTTGAGCCTTCTCTTTATTGTCATTCTTTATCTGACTTTGAGGCAGACCTTTGCTAACTACCAAAAGCAGGTAGTGGATTTGGTGGATTCCATCCAAGCGATTGCCCAAGGAGAAGAAGGTCTTCGCATTGACACACTTGAAAAAGATCAGGAATTGCTCTTAATCGCGGAGACGACCAATGATATGTTGGATCGATTGGAAAAGAATATCCATGATATTTATCAGTTAGAACTTAGTCAAAAAGATGCCAATATGCGAGCCTTGCAGGCTCAGATTAATCCTCATTTTATGTATAATACGCTGGAATTCTTGCGTATGTACGCAGTTATGCAGAGTCAAGATGAGTTGGCAGATATCATTTATGAGTTCAGTAGTCTCTTGCGTAACAATATTTCTGATGAAAGAGAAACTCTTCTCAAACAGGAATTAGAATTTTGCCGTAAATACAGTTATCTTTGCATGGTTCGCTATCCAAAATCCATTGCCTATGGTTTCAAGATAGATCCAGAGTTAGAGAATATGAAGATTCCCAAGTTTACCTTGCAACCACTGGTAGAAAATTATTTCGCGCATGGTGTTGACCACAGACGGACAGATAATGTGATTAGTATTAAGGCGCTTAAACGAGATGGTTTTGTGGAAATTTTGGTGGTAGATAATGGCCGTGGGATGTCGGCTGAAAAGCTGGCAAGTATTCGAGAAAAATTAAGTCAGAGACATTTTGAACACCAAGCCAGTTACAGTTCAAAAAGGCAGTCTATCGGGATTGTCAATGTCCATGAGCGTTTTGTGCTCTATTTTGGGGACCGCTATGCCATTAGTGTAGAGTCTGCGGAGCAAGCAGGTGTTCAGTATCGTATTACAATTCAAGATGAGTAGAAAGGGAGAAAATGTATAAAGTATTATTAGTAGATGATGAGTACATGGTGACAGAAGGTCTGAAACGTTTGATTCCCTTTGATAAGTGGGATATGGAGGTCGTCGCAACAGCCAGTCATGCCGATGAAGCCCTAGAATATGTTCAGGAAAATCCTGTCGATGTCATCATTTCCGATGTCAATATGCCCGACAAAACAGGGCTTGATATGATTCGGGAGATGAAAGAAATCTTACCAGATGCTGCCTATATCCTGCTTTCAGGTTATCAGGAGTTTGATTATGTAAAAAGAGCCATGAACCTTAGTGTGGTGGACTATTTGGTCAAGCCTGTTGATAAGGTAGAGTTGGGAAATCTGCTGGAAAAGATTGCAGGTCAGCTTGGCGAGAGAAGAAAGAAAAGTCAGACCCTCAGTCAAGATTTAGATGAGGCTGGATTTGTTAATTATCTAGGAGGTAAGGAGAACTGGTGGATAGGTCTTTCAAAGGAAAAACAAGGCTCCTTCACTATTCCCTACTATGTCTTGGGTCAAGACTGGCAGATTTTCATTTCTGACCAACCCCTAGATGGTTTAGTCGTTACACCTTTTGAAGCTCCTTATCAAGAACGCTTTGAACGCTGGAAGCTGAATGCTGAGAAAGCCCTCTTTTACGGCTCTGTAAATCTACAACAGTCTCAGAGTCTCTTTGCCTACTACGAACCGATTTATAGGGTTATCATTCAGGGGAATCTCAATCAAATCGTGGAAGAGTTGAATCTTTTGGAGAAGGTAGTTCTTGAAAATACACCTCGTGTTCCGATTACCAAACAGCTTTTTATCCAGTTTATCATGGATGTTTTCCATTTATTTGAGCATCTCAAAGCTGATGATATGACGGATATCGTCAAAACCATTCATGCTATTCAATCCTTCGATGAATTGGTTTCTTATATCAAGGAAACTCTGACCCGATTCTTTGGGCAATATCGTATGAATGAAAATGTGGTCAGCGTGCTAGAGGTCATTGGTCGTGATTATCAGAAAGAACTTTCTCTCAAGGATATTAGTAAGGATCTCTTTATCAATCCTGTCTATCTGGGGCAGTTGATTAAGCGAGAAACCAATTCGACCTTCGCAGAGTTACTAAACAAACAACGCATTAAGGCTGCCCAGCAGCTCTTGCTTTCAACTAGTGACAGTATCGAAGATATTTGTTATGCTGTTGGTTACAGTAACGTGGGATATTTCTATAAAGTGTTCCGAAAATTGTGCGGAAAGTCTCCCAAAGCCTACCGAAAACAGGTAGAAACTATACTATAAGATTTGTATTCCCTTGCAAAAAGTGCTATAATATAAATAATAATATCAGGAGGTTCTATCATGAAAAAGAAACCGATTTATCTATGGGTCTTGCTAATCTTGTCTGCTCTTATTTCAGCTATGTCTCTGTTTGGAATGTTGAGTCCCTTACCTAGCAAAGAAGCCCTTCGTGCCGCTCAGAAACAAGCTGCAGGGGTCAGTGCTCAGCAATTAGAAGACCAGCTTAATTACACCTATAGAGTAGCAGAAGTATCTCATTCTATTTTTAACATTGCCTTGATTGTGCTATCTGCTATTTTAGTGGTAGTAGCGATTGTCTTCCTTATTCGTAAGAATTTGCAATATGCAAACTATACTTATGTTGGCTATGTTTTGTTAGCTATTATTGGTTCGATTTATGGCTATGTTGGTTTCCAAGACGCTTTGCAGTTAGTTCAAGATGAGACCATGCGTTTGACAATGGGTATTGGTTCAAAAGCTGTTAGCATTTTCTATATCGTCATCAATGTTCTTTTCTTAGCACTAGTCTTCTATAAGATGTGGCGTCAACAAAAAGCCTTGGCTGAAGAAGAGGAAACAGAAGAACTTGCTTAAGTATTGACAAAAAAGAGCTATCAGGTTACAATCTTGGTAGTTCTTTTTCGATTAAAAATAAAATCATGGAGGTACATATGAAGACAATTTCTTTAGTTTATATCAGTCTGAGCGGTAATACCGAGAGTTTTGTGACACGCCTGAAAGACTATCTCTTGTCCCAGTACGAGGGGATTGAGGTCCAAAAGATTCATATCAAAGATTTGGTCAAAGAAGGCCAAGATTTCTATGAAATGGATCATCCCTATGTCACTTTTTTGCCGACCTACCTAGAAGGTGGGAATGGTGTTGATAACGGAGATGTTGAGATTTTGACGACACCCGTTGGGGATTTTATCGCCTATGGTGACAATGCTAGTAAGTGTTTTGGTGTGGTTGGTTCAGGAAATCGTAACTTTAATAACCAATACTGCCTGACAGCCAAGCAATACAGTCAACGTTTTGGTTTCCCTGTATTGGCTGACTTTGAAATGCGAGGTATGCTGGAAGATATCAAACATGTCGCAGCGATTATTGCAGATTTGTATGAGTTGGAAGAGGCTGGGACAAAAGTCTAACCTTAAATATAAAAAACGAACAAAACGAGTTATCTGAAACTTAGAATTCTGTTTTGTTCGTTTTTTTGTCTAACCTATCGATTTTATACTCAATGAAAATCAAAGAGCAAACTAGGAAGCTAGCCGTAGGCTGTACTTGAGTACGGCAAGGCGAAGCTGACGTGGTTTGAAGAGATTTTCGAAGAGTATTAAAATTTTATAATAAAGAATTCCCAAAATCAGAATCTTTTTGTCTCAGCCTCTCTTTTTACTATCCTAGGCAATTCTATCAGAACTCTTACTTTCTATGCTCCAAGAGTTGATTGATATGGTCTACTTTTTTTGATGCTCTTTTATAGGAAATAGTCCAAATGATGAGGTAGACAATCGCAAACTCAAATATGAGCTGGAGATAGAAGATCCAGTGGAAAGGGAACCAACCTGCTAGGGTTGCTAGTGGGATAAAGCCTACTAGCATGAGGAAAAAATGAGTCAGAGTCGCACGAAGCAAGCTCCAGTCACGGCTGAATAATCGCTTGCCAAAGTTGAAGAGAATACCGATGGCTGCCCAGATTAGTGTGCAGTAGAGCAAGACCAGGGCACCGTAAATCTGATGTTGGGTCATCACTTGGCCGACGAGAGATTCAGGGCTAAGTGGAGCGTAGGTATTTGGTGCATAAATGAGTGAAAAGATGATAGAGAGGATGAGGCCGATGAGGACACCAGTAGCTGCGTCGTGGAAGATTTGTTTTTTCATAGTTCTAATTTCTCCTTGATGGTTTTTAGATAACGGCGTGAAGAATAGGTGAAGCTTTCGTTTTTTAGAAAGATTTCTACCAGACCGTTGGGCGTAAGCTTGAGATGAGAGATGGAGTTGATATTGATGATTTCTGATTGGGAAATTTGGATAAAAGTTGTTGGCAGAATTTCAAGGACCTGATAGAGTCGCAAATCAATGCTGTAGGTCTGACTCGCTGTTTCTGCTAGAACCTTCCGATTCTCGATATAGAAGCGTTGTATCTTACCAATCTCAACGAGATAGACCTGATTATCGATTTTCCCTTTGATTTTTTCTGTTAGATCCAGATTTTCTGCGAACTCGATGACTTTCTGGATTTTATCGGTTTCTTGAGGTGCTTGAACAATCAGCTTTTCCTCTTCGTAAGTCTCACTAATCTGTAGTTCTACTTTCATAAATTTTTCTCCTTTTTAGTTATACAAGGTTGTGATCACTTCCTGTATATCTTTATTAAACACTATTTTCCAGACCCTTGCAAGGGACTTTGTCTATGTGGAGGGATTTGGCTCCTATGTGGTGCTTGCTTTTCTGTCCTGTCTGAAATATGGTATAATAGCACTAATCAATTTCTAGGAAAATAGATACAGAAAGGGGCTGAAAGATGTCTCATATTATTGAATTGCCAGAGGTGCTGGCAAACCAGATTGCAGCTGGAGAGGTTATCGAGCGTCCAGCTAGCGTTGTTAAGGAGCTGGTAGAAAACGCCATTGACGCGGGTTCTAGTCAGATTATCATTGAGATTGAGGAATCAGGTCTCAAGAAGATTCAAATCACAGATAATGGTCATGGAATTACCCACGATGAGGTAGAATTGGCTCTGCGTCGTCATGCGACTAGTAAGATAAAAAATCAAGCAGATCTCTTTCGGATTCGGACGCTTGGTTTTCGTGGTGAAGCTCTGCCTTCTATCGCATCCGTCAGCGTTTTAACTCTTTTGACAGCAGTTGAGGGCGCAAGTCACGGAACCAAGCTCGTCGCACGTGGGGGAGAAGTTGAAGAAGTCATCCCAGCGACTAGTCCTGTGGGGACCAAGGTTTGTGTGGAGGACCTCTTTTTCAACACGCCTGCTCGTCTCAAGTATATGAAGAGTCAGCAAGCGGAGCTGTCTCATATCATTGATATTGTCAACCGTCTGGGCTTGGCCCATCCTGAAATTTCGTTTAGTTTAATCAGTGATGGCAAGGAAATGACGCGGACAGCAGGGACTGGACAACTGCGTCAAGCAATCGCAGGGATTTACGGTTTGGCGAGTGCCAAGAAGATGATTGAAATTGAGAATTCTGACCTAGATTTCGAAATTTCAGGTTTTGTGTCCTTGCCTGAGTTAACTCGGGCCAATCGCAACTATATCAGCCTTTTCATCAATGGTCGTTATATCAAGAATTTCCTACTCAATCGTGCTATTTTAGATGGTTACGGAAGTAAGCTCATGGTAGGCCGTTTTCCACTGGCTGTCATTCACATTCATATCGACCCTTATCTAGCGGATGTCAATGTGCATCCGACTAAGCAAGAGGTGCGGATTTCCAAGGAAAAAGAACTGATGACCCTGGTTTCAGAAGCTATTGTAAATAGTCTCAAGGAGCAAACCTTGATTCCAGATGCCTTGGAAAATCTTGCCAAATCGACCGTGCGCAATCGTGAGAAGGTGGAGCAAACTATTCTCCCACTCAAAGAAAATACTCTTTACTATGAGCAAACTGAGCCGATAAGATCCAGTCAAGCTGAGGTGGCTGATTATCAGGTAGAATTGACTGAGGAAGGGCAGGATTTAACCCTATTTGCCAAAGAAACCTTGGACCAATTGACCAAGCCAGCTAAACTGCATTTTGCAGAGAGAAAGCCTGCTAACTACGACCAGCTAGATCACCCAGAGTTAGACCTTGCGAGTCTTGATAAGGCTTATGACAAGCTGGAACGAGAAGAATCTTCAAGCTTCCCAGAGTTGGAATTTTTCGGACAAATGCATGGAACCTATCTCTTTGTCCAAGGGCGAGATGGGCTCTACATCATAGACCAACATGCGGCGCAGGAACGGGTCAAGTACGAGGAGTACCGTGAAAGCATTGGCAATGTTGACCAGAGCCAGCAGCAACTCCTAGTGCCCTATATCTTTGAATTTCCAGCGGATGATGCCCTGCGTCTCAAGGAAAGGATGGCACATTTGGAGGAAGTAGGAGTCTTTCTAGCAGAGTACGGAGAAAATCAATTTATCTTACGTGAACATCCTATTTGGATGACAGAAGAAGAGATTGAATCAGGCATCTATGAGATGTGCGACATGCTCCTTTTGACCAAGGAAGTTTCTATCAAGAAATACCGGGCAGAGCTGGCTATCATGATGTCCTGCAAACGGTCTATCAAGGCCAACCATCGCATCGATGACCATTCAGCCAGACAACTCCTCTATCAGCTCTCTCAATGTGACAATCCCTATAACTGTCCCCACGGACGCCCTGTTTTGGTGCATTTTACCAAGTCGGATATGGAAAAGATGTTCCGACGCATTCAGGAAAATCACACCAGTCTCCGTGAGTTGGGGAAATATTAATACTCTTCGAAAATCTCTTCAAACCACGTCAGCTTCGCCTTGCCGTACTCAAGTACTGTCTGCGGCTAGCTTCCTAGTTTGCTTTTTGATTTTCATTGAGTATAAAAGTACAAAAAGTCTGGGAAAAATTTTCAAAATCAGAAAAACGCATAAAATCAGGTGTTCAAAAACCTTGATTCTATGCGTTTTATCATGGAAATATTTACTTTTTTCCGAATACTCGTCAAAAATCTCTTTAAACCATGTCCGTTTTATCAGTAATCTCAAAACAGTGTTTTGAGCTAATTTTGCCAGTTTTGTTTGCAACATCAAAGCTGTGTTTTACCAATCTGCGACTGGCTTCCTAGTTTGCTCTGTGATTTTCATAGAGTATTAAATTGCGATTTTGCCAAGTTTCTTTATTCGTCTAAAAGTAGAGTCTGTTCTAAGCGTCTAATGTACGAATTAGGTTGACCATTTCAATAGCTCCTTGTGCACACTCAGAACCCTTATTTCCTGCTTTAGTGCCAGCTCGCTCTATGGCTTGTTCAATTGTATCTGCCGTTAGCACACCAAACATAACTGGGATTTCGCTATTTAAACTGATTTGGGCGATTCCCTTAGATACCTCGCTACATACATAATCATAATGACTTGTACTACCTCTAATGACAGCTCCCAAGCAGATAATTGCATCATATTTTTTACTTTTTGCCATTTTTGATGCAATCAGTGGTATTTCAAAAGCTCCTGGAACCCAGGCTACCTCGATATCTTTTTCGTTTACATTTTCTCTTTTGAGATTATCTAGTGCTCCGGATAATAATTTTGAAGTTATAAATTCATTAAATCTCGCTACAACAATACCGATTTTAATATTGTTTGCTACTAAATTACCTTCATAAGTGTTCATTTATTTTTCCTCCATATTTAAAATGTGACCCATTCTATTTTTCTTTGTTTCTAAATAAAAACTATCGTAAGGATTAGCTTCTATTTCGATTGGTATTCTACTGGAAATGGTAATTCCATATTTTTCTAACTGTTCAACTTTGTCAGGATTATTTGTCAGTAAATGTAGTGACTGTAGTCCCAGGTCTTTAAGCATTTGTGCTCCAATATAATATTCTCTTAAATCACCTTCAAAGCCTAATGCAAGATTGGCATCAAGCGTATCCATTCCTTGATCTTGTAAATGATAGGCTTTTAATTTATTGATAAGTCCAATTCCTCGTCCCTCCTGTCGCAAGTAAAGTAAGACACCTGAACCATTTTCAGCAATCATTTTCATAGCTTTATCGAATTGCTGTCCACAATCGCACCGTAAAGAGCCTAAAACATCTCCTGTTAAACATTCAGAGTGGACCCGACATAATACATTGGTTCCATCCTCTATATTTCCCATAATAAGAGCAAGATGATGTTCCCCATTTAGTTTATCTATATAGCTAATTGCTTTGAAATTACCGTATCTAGTAGGCATATTGACAGTTGAAACTCGTTCTACCAGCTGATCATATATTTTCCTATATTCTTGTAATTCTTTGATGGTAATTAGTGGAATGTTGTGTTTCTTCGAGAACTGAATTAAATCATCTGTTCTCATCATTTTGCCATCATGATTCATTATTTCACAACATAGGCCACACTCTTTTAGTCCTGCTAATTTTAATAGATCAACAGTTGCTTCTGTGTGTCCATTTCTTTCTAGAACACCACCTTTTTTTGCAATTAAAGGAAACATGTGTCCTGGCCTGCGAAAATCAGAGGGGCTTATATCTTCAGCTACACACATACGTGCGGTCAGTCCTCTTTCCTCGGCAGAAATACCTGTGGTCGTTTCTTTATAATCAATTGAAACTGTAAAAGCAGTCTTATGATTATCTGTATTGTTTTCAACCATAGGTGAAAGCATTAATTGGTTAGCTAAACGTTCGCTCATAGGCATACAAATTAATCCTTTGGCATAAGTAGCCATGAAATTAACATTTTCTGTTGTAGCTGCTTGTGCGGAACAAATTAAGTCTCCTTCGTTTTCTCTATCCTTGTCGTCTATAACAAGAACAAGTCGTCCCTTCTGCAATGCTTCTAATGCTTCTTGTATTTTTCGATATTCCATTGACTGATCATCCTTTCTGCTAAAATCCATTTTGATATAATAGTTCTCTAGATATTTCTGATTTTGGAGAATTATACATCAGTTTTTGCACATATTTACCTAAGATATCATTTTCAAGATTTACTGTACTCCCGACTTGTTTACTCTTAAGAATGGTTTGTTCCAAGGTATGAGGGATAACAGATACTGAAAAGTTTAGTTTGGAGACTTTAGCGACAGTTAGACTAATGCCGTCAATTGTAATAGATCCTTTTTCAACTATTAAATCTAAAATTTCTTTTTGTGTGTTTATTTGATACCATACAGCATTATCATCTTTTTTTATTGACGAGATTTTTCCTGTACCATCAATGTGTCCTGTAACGACGTGACCTCCAAGTCGACCGTTGACAGATAAGGCTCTTTCTAGATTTACCTCACTCCCATGTTTTAATAGGGTAAGAGCTGTTCGACTCCATGTTTCATTCATTACATCAACTGTAAAGGCTTGATGATTGAAATGAGTAACTGTAAGACAGATACCATTTACTGCTATACTATCGCCTAAATGGATATCCGTTAATATTTTTGAAGCTTTAATTGATAGTTTACAATTACGAGAGTCTTTCTGTATTCTTTCAACTTTTCCGATTTCTTCAATTATTCCTGTGAACATGGATAAATTACTTCACTTTCTATGAGATAGTCATTTCCTATTTGAGAAAAAGCATAAGGTTTCAATCTAATAGCGTCATTGGGCAAGGAAATACCTTCGCCTCCAACAGGAAACTTGGCACTGCCTCCAAAAATTTTTGGTGCAATATATATTTTCAGCTCATCAACAATTTGTTGTTCCAAAGCACTCCAATTCATTAGGCTGCCCCCTTCTAGAAGTAGGCTATCAATCTGTATGTTTCCTAGATGTTGCATTAAATCTGATAAGTCTATATGATCGCCTTTTTTCTTTATGGAAAGTATTTCACAGCCATGATTTTGATATAGCTTTATTTTATTTTTGTCTTCAGAGGAAGTGGCAATGTAAGTTTTAATATCATTTGCTGTTTTTACGATTTTAGAGGTAAGAGGAGTTCGTAAATGTGTATCGCATATGATACGGATAGGATTTTTCCCTTCCTCCAATCTACATGTCAGCAAAGGATCGTCTTGAATAACAGTATTGACTCCCACCATAATCGCACTGACATGGTGTCGTAACTGATGAACATGCTTTCTTGCCTCTTCTCCAGTAATCCATTTGGATTGATTTGTTTTAGTGGCTATTTTTCCATCCATTGTCATTGCATATTTCATAAAAACATAGGGTACATGCTGGGTAATGTACTTTCTAAAACTTTTTATTAAGTTAAGACACTCATTTTCTAAAACTCCAACAGTAACTTGAAGATTATTTTCCTCAAGTATCTTTACTCCTTTTCCAGATACAATAGGGTTGCAGTCTAGGCTTCCAATGACTACTCTTGTAATACCACTATCAATTATAGCGTCTATACAAGGAGGTGTTTTCCCGAAGTGACAACAGGGTTCAAGTGTTACATAAAGCGTCGCTCCTACAGGGGATTCTCTACAGTTTTTAAGAGCATTTCTCTCAGCATGTGGGCCACCAAAAAACTCATGATAACCTTGTCCGATAATATGATTATCTTTTACAATAACTGCGCCGACCATAGGATTGGGATTGACGTAACCAGCTCCTTTTTGTGCCAGTTTTATTGCTAATTGCATATATTTTGAGTCGCTCATCTCACTACCTCCAAAAAAATATACCTTGAATAGGGGACTATTCAAGGCATACAAAAGAGAACTTATGCGATTAACAAAAATACTCTGAAATGACAAGTAATCATTTCAGAGCACGCAAAAAGCACAAATATACTTTCATCTTCTCTCATCCAGACTATACTGTCGGCTTTGGAATTTCACCAAATCATGCCTTTCGGCTCGTGGGCTATACCACCGGTAGGGAATTACACCCTGCCCTGAAGATAGTTATTCAATTACAGATGATTATAGTACTTAATTTTAAATATGTCAACAGATAAACACAGATTATTTTTGATATATTTTGTCTGTGTTAATTTCTCCTCGCTCCTCGGATAAAGAAAATATGATATACTAGATAAACGAAATAAGAGAAAAGGAAAACTATGTACGAATATTTAAAAGGAATCATTACCAAAATCACTGCCAAATACATTGTTCTTGAAGTCAACGGTATCGGTTATATTTTGCATGTGGCCAATCCTTATGCCTACTCAGGACAAGTCAACCAAGAAGCTCAAATTTATGTGCACCAAGTCGTGCGTGAAGACGCCCATCTGCTTTATGGATTTCGCTCAGAAGATGAGAAAAAGCTCTTTCTCAGTCTGATTTCGGTCTCTGGGATTGGTCCTGTATCAGCTCTTGCTATTATCGCTGCCGATGACAATGCTGGCTTGGTTCAAGCCATCGAAACCAAGAACATCACCTACTTGACTAAGTTCCCTAAAATTGGTAAGAAAACAGCCCAGCAGATGGTGTTGGACTTGGAAGGCAAGGTAGTAGTTGCAGGAGATGATCTTCCTGCCAAGGTGGCAGTGCAAGCTAGCACTGAAAATCAAGAATTGGAAGAAGCCATGGAAGCAATGTTGGCGCTAGGCTACAAGGCAACAGAGCTCAAGAAAATCAAGAAATTCTTTGAAGGAACGACAGATACAGCTGAGAACTATATCAAGTCGGCCCTTAAAATGTTGGTCAAATAGGAGCAGAGCATGATAAAACGTTGTTCGTGGGTCAAGGTGACCAATCCGCTCTACATTGCCTATCATGATGAGGAGTGGGGGCAGCCCCTCCATGATGACCAAGCATTGTTTGAGTTGTTGTGTATGGAAACCTATCAGGCAGGCCTGTCTTGGGAAACGGTACTAAACAAACGCCAGGCTTTCCGAAAAGCCTTTCATGGCTATATAGTCAATCGTGTAGCTCAGATGACAGATGCGGAGTTGGAAGCCTTATTGACCAATCCAGCTATCATCCGAAATAGAGCCAAGATTTTTGCTACACGCGCTAATGCCCAAGCCTTTCTACGGTTACAGGCAGAATATGGCTCTTTTGATACCTATCTTTGGTCTTTTGTTGAGGGGAAAACTATTGTTAATGATGTTCCCGATTATCGCCAAGCCCCAGCTAAAACACCTTTGTCAGAGAAATTAGCCAAAGATCTCAAAAAACGAGGTTTCAAGTTCACAGGACCAGTCGCTGTCTTGTCTTTTCTACAGGCTGCAGGACTAGTTGATGACCACGAGAATGATTGTGAATGGAAAAGCAGGAATTAGTGTGTACAGGTAACTAGCATATCTGAGAATATAGAAAAAAGCTGAGAAATTTTTCCCAGCTTTTTATATATACTATTAGATTTGTTAGAGTGAAGTCAAAAAAGTGATTCCACCTAAAATAACACCAGCTGAATTTGGAATGATTAGTATCCAATCCTTCTTAGGTTCCTTTGTCCATCCATAAATAACCCAGATTAAGCAAGATATAGCAGCTGATAAAGGTTGAAATGGTTGAGCTTTATTTCCCTGTAAATTAGCGATAATTTGAGGTATGTAGGCAATAAATACTATAATTCCAATAAAGGCACCAATAGAACCTACGATTCGATTAATTTTTTGTTTTGTCATATACACCTCCTTCAAAAGGATATCATAGAAATTAGCGAAATGCAATAAATTCAGATACAAATTGTAACGAAAACCAATACAAAAGCACAAAAATAGAGAAACTATTTATTTTTCGTTATAGTCAAAGCGAATGACTTGTTCCTGTGCATCTACATGAGCATGGATTCCGAAGGGTACAATGGCTCTTGGAGTTGCGTGGCCGACATTTAGATTATAGATAATCGGGATATTGCTGTCAATAATATCCAATAGTGCCTCTTTATAGTTGTCATAGAAAGTTTCATCCATAGGTTTTCCGACCAAGAGTCCACTGATGACCGCAAATATGCCAGTGTCCTTTAAAGTACGCAACATCTTTTTGAAGTCTTCCGGCTCAGGCTTTTCTTCGCTTGTCTCTAGCAAGAGGATCTTTCCTTCCCAGTATGACAAGTCAGGGAAAAGTTTGTATTTTTGGCAGAGCTCCGTGCTATCTGCGTATCGAGAGTTGTCAAAGATATCGTAGAGAGATTCGAGGCAACCACCGAGGATTTTTCCCTCGAACTGGGCATTTCCTTGCAACAACTCAAAACCGGTATTTGCATGACTGATACGAGGTGTTCCCAGAGCCTTGGAACTAAAATCAGTTCGTTCCTCATACCAAACATTGCTAGGGCGGATTTCTGAGATTCTTCCCGTCTCAATCAATTCTTTAAAGTAGTGAAGGCTATAGGCCAGCATTTCTTTGTCTAATTCACAAATGTCTGCTAAGAAGGATTGACCATAAAAAGTCTTGATTCCTAGTTTATGCAACATGAGATGGTTCATAGTTGTATCCGAGAAGCCAAGAAAAATTTTTTGTTTGATAACCTTTTTGAGTTGGTCATTTTCAAAAAGATAAGGTAGCAAGCGATAGGTATCGTCTCCACCAATGGCACATAGGATTATATCGATGCTATCATCAGAAAAGGCATGAATCAAATCCTCTGCACGTGCTTCGGGATGGTCCTTGATAAAGTCTAAGCCTTTTAACGAATGGGGCAAAAAGATAGGATTGAGTCCCAGGTCCTTGAGACGTTGGATACCCAAGTCCACTTCGTGTTTGACAAAGTCCTCTCCGATAATGCCACTAGATAAACTAACAATACCAATAGTAGAAATCATATTTTATCCTCCTAGAAATAGATTGAGCCTATTTTATCACAAAAGATTAGATAGAGCTATGTGGGATGTCAGAAGAATGCTTTTAAATCAAGAAAGTAGTAAAAAAGCAACCGCACCTGCAGTTGCTTTTATCATTCGTCTTAATAGCGTGTTGGTCCTGCACTTGCGCTGCGGATATTCAAGCGTTTCTTGAGATAGAAGCGAAGGGCTAGGAGGGCTGCTCCGATAATAGCCAGTGGCACTGGAGCTAGTACTGGGTTAAGGCTAGCTGGTAGGAAGCTTGTTGCAAAGAAGACAAGCAACCAAAGGAACATAGAAGCTAGGATAACTAGTACAGACTTCCAGAAAGGTGGACGTTGACTGCGGTCCATATCTGGTCCATAATATTGGTAAACAAAGTAGTACATCAAGTAGAAGGCAAATCCACCAACCAGTCCAACTAGCAGAAGGGTAATCAAACCGTAACCGATAGCCTGATCTGCTGAGAAGAAGGTTGTGAGGGCGCTGACGAGGGCAAAGAGGCTAGTGATGAAAAGAGCTGAATCCATAATCATGAGTTTTGGATCATCATTTTCTTTTGGATGCTCTTTTTCATATTGTTCCTTGACAGTGAAACTATGAGCCCAATGAGTTGGTGCGCCATAGAGGGAACGAGCAGTCGTACCTTTGGCTTGCTCTTCAAGGATTTGGGGAATAACTTCCTCAAAAATAGCTTTAATTTCAGCATCTGTTTTCCCATCTTTGATGAATTGTTGGGTAGCGATGTGGATAAACTCTTGGTTTTTCTTTGTTAATTTTTGTAGATCAATCTGAGACATAGGAACTCCTCTTAGAACCATTTTTTATGGATGAGATAGAGAGTGAGCGAAACACTCATAGCGAAGGCGATAAAGACGATTAACCAGAAGGCATTTGGCTCGCCGTTTAGGGGGATTTCATTATCCTTAAAGTTCATTCCGTAGGCAGAAAAGACCATGGTTGGGATGGACATGACGATGGTCACAAGGGCCAAGGTTTTCATGATGTTGTTCTGGTTGTTGGAAATGATAGAGGCGAAGGTCTCTGTCATAGAATGCAAGACGTTTCCATAAATGTCTGCCATCTCGATGGCCTGTTGGGTTTCAATCAGGGTATCTTCAAGCAGGTCTTCGTCCTCAAGGTATTTCTTGATATTGCTGGTTGAGCTGGTCAATTTCTTAATCACGCGCTCATTTGTTTTGAGGGAGGCCTTGAAATAGACGATGGTTTTTTCTAATTCCATGAGCTCAATCAATTCTTCATTACGAGTTGATTGATGCAGTTGACTTTCGATTTGTTCACTCTTACGGTCAATCGAACGAAGGGCTGTTAGGTAGAGCTCTGCATTGCGATAGAGAATCTGGAAGATAAAACGTGAACGCATGAAGGTGTAGAAATTACGCAAGCGACGGTTGATAAAGACATCAAGGACCGGTAATGGTTCCAAACACGTAGTGATAATGGTTTCCTCGGTGATGATAATACCAAGCGGGATGGTTACGTAGTAGGTGCGGTTATTTCTTTCTTCTGTGACTGGCACGTCAACGATAATTAGGGTGTACTCGTCTTCAATCGTAATACGAGACATTTCTTCCGCATCGAGCGGTGCTCGAAGGTCAGCAATATCGATATCGAAGGCGTTGGCGATTTCGAGAGATTCATTTTGAGTCGGATTGACGAGATTGATCCAAGTACCCGGTTCAAGCGTATCGATCTCTTTAAATTCAGTTGTTGTAGAGAGAAAAACTTGTTTCATATCCCTTATCCTTTCTCATTTTTCATATTTTTTCACACCGTACTATTATACTACAAAATCGGCCTTTTGGGTAATAGAATCTCACTTTTTTTGGTATAATGGTAAGCAATAATGGACTAGAAAGAACAAAGATGCAAGATAAAATTGTCATTCATGGGGCGCGTGCCCATAATTTAAAAAATATTGATGTGGAAATTCCACGAGACAAGCTGGTTGTAGTGACTGGTTTGTCAGGTTCAGGGAAATCCAGTCTGGCCTTTGATACCCTCTATGCGGAGGGACAACGTCGCTATGTGGAGAGCTTGTCAGCCTACGCTCGTCAATTCTTGGGGAATATGGAGAAGCCTGATGTAGATGCTATTGATGGTCTTAGTCCGGCTATTTCCATCGATCAGAAAACGACTAGTAAAAATCCTCGCTCGACGGTGGGAACAACGACTGAAATCAATGACTATCTGCGTCTCCTCTACGCGCGTGTGGGGACGCCTTACTGTATCAACGGGCATGGAGCTATCAAGGCTTCTTCTGTGGAGCAGATTGTGGATAAGGTTTTGGAATTGCCAGAACGCCAGCGCTTGCAGATTTTGGCCCCTGTCATCCGCAAGAAAAAAGGACAGCACAAGAGCGTTGTTGAAAAGATTCAGAAAGATGGGTATGTTCGTGTCCGTGTGGATGGGGAAGTCTATGATGTGACCGAAGTGCCAGAGTTGTCTAAGAGCAAGCAACACAATATTGATGTCGTGGTTGACCGTATTGTTATCAAGGAGGGCATTCGTAGCCGTCTCTTTGATTCTATTGAGGCTGCCCTTCGTATCGCAGAAGGTTATGTCATTATCGACACCATGGACGACTCTGAGTTGTTGTTCTCTGAGCATTATGCCTGCCCAGTTTGTGGATTTACTGTTCCAGAGTTAGAGCCACGTCTCTTCTCCTTCAATGCCCCTTTTGGCTCTTGTAGTGAGTGTGATGGTTTGGGCATCAAGCTGGAGGTGGATAGGGATTTGGTAGTGCCAGATGCCAGCAAAACCTTGCGTGAGGGAGCGCTAGCACCTTGGAATCCTATCTCATCCAACTACTATCCAAACATGTTAGAGCAGGCTATGACAGCATTTGGAGTGGCTATGGATAAGCCTTTTGAAGATTTGTCAGAAGAAGACAAGAACTTGATTCTCTATGGATCTGATGGTAAGGAATTCCATTTCCACTATGAAAATGAATTTGGTGGTGTGCGCGATATCGACATTCCTTTTGAGGGAGTCGTCAATAATATCAAGCGTCGTTATCACGAGACAAACAGCGATTACACGCGCACCCAGATGCGCCTCTACATGAATGAGCTGACTTGCGGAACCTGTCACGGCTATCGTCTCAATGACCAGGCCTTGTCTGTCCGTGTGGGTGGCGAGCAAGGACCACATATCGGAGAAATCTCAGACCTGTCTATCGCTGATCACTTGGAATTAGTCAGTCAGTTGACTCTTTCTGAAAATGAAGCTATTATTGCTCGTCCCATTCTCAAGGAAATCAATGACCGTTTGACCTTCCTTAATAACGTGGGTCTTAACTATCTAACCCTGTCACGTTCAGCAGGGACCCTTTCAGGTGGGGAAAGTCAGCGTATTCGTTTGGCAACTCAGATTGGTTCTAACTTATCAGGTGTCCTTTATATTCTAGACGAGCCGTCAATCGGTCTTCACCAGAGGGATAATGACCGTCTGATTGCCAGTCTCAAAAAGATGCGTGACTTGGGCAATACTCTTATCGTAGTGGAACATGACGAAGATACCATGCGTGAGGCTGATTATCTAATTGACGTTGGTCCCGGTGCGGGAGTATTTGGTGGGGAGATTGTTGCTGCAGGTACGCCCAAACAAGTGGCTCGCAACAGCAAGTCTATCACAGGCCAGTACTTGTCGGGCAAACGTGCCATTCCAGTGCCAACAGAGCGCCGTGTGGGGAATGGTCGTTTTATCGAGATTACAGGAGCGCGTGAGAACAACCTGCAAAATGTCACAGCTCGCTTCCCACTAGGAAAATTCATCGCAGTGACAGGGGTATCAGGTTCAGGTAAATCTACCCTAATCAATAGCATTCTCAAAAAAGCTATTGCCCAGAAGCTCAACCGCAATTCAGACAAACCTGGTAAATTTAAGGCTATTACAGGGATTGAGCATGTAGACCGCTTGATTGATATTGACCAAAGTCCTATCGGACGAACGCCGAGGTCTAATCCAGCTACCTATACAGGAGTCTTTGACGATATACGTGACCTGTTTGCTCAGACTAATGAAGCCAAGATTCGAGGCTACAAGAAGGGGCGTTTCAGTTTCAACGTCAAGGGTGGTCGCTGTGAAGCCTGCTCAGGTGACGGGATCATCAAGATTGAGATGCACTTCTTGCCAGATGTTTATGTGGCTTGTGAAGTCTGCCACGGAACCCGCTACAACAGTGAGACCCTAGAAGTTCATTACAAGGAAAAAAATATCTCGCAGGTCTTGGACATGACTGTCAATGATGCGGTGGAGTTCTTCCAACACATTCCAAAAATTCAACGTAAACTTCAGACTATCAAGGATGTGGGACTTGGTTATGTGACATTGGGGCAACCTGCTACCACCCTTTCTGGGGGAGAAGCCCAGCGTATGAAGTTAGCTAGTGAACTCCACAAACGCTCGACAGGAAAATCTTTCTACATTCTGGATGAGCCGACAACAGGGCTTCATACTGAGGACATTGCTCGCTTGCTTAAAGTCTTGGCTCGCTTTGTCGACGATGGCAATACCGTCCTCGTCATCGAACACAATCTAGATGTTATTAAGACAGCAGACCATATTGTTGATTTGGGACCTGAGGGCGGTATCGGTGGTGGAACCATCATCGCAACAGGAACTCCAGAAGAAGTAGCGGCCAACAAAGCTAGCTACACAGGACAGTATTTGAAAGGAAAGTTACATCATGAATAAACGTGTACAAGCATTTCTAGCTAAAATGCAAGAAAAAGAACTGGATGGCATCATCATCAATAACCTTAAAAACGTCTATTATTTGACTGGTTTTTGGGGTTCAAACGGAACAGTCTTCATCAGCCGTGACCGTCAGGTCTTGGTGACAGACTCTCGCTATATCATTGCAGCCAAGCAAGAAACCAGTGGTTTTGAGATTGTGGCTGACCGTGATGAATTGGCTGTCATTGCAGGAATTGTTAAGGACATGGGTTTGTCTCGAATCGGTTTTGAAGATGAGATTTCAGTTTCTTATTACCACCGTATGCAGGCAGCTTTTGCAGGTTTGGACTTGCTTCCACAAACTCAGTTTGTTGAAGGTCTTCGCATGATTAAGGATGAGGCGGAGATTGCAGCTATTCGCAAGGCTTGTTCTATCTCAGACCAAGCTTTTCGCGACGCGCTTGACTTTATTAAGCCAGGAAAGACTGAGATTGAGATTGCCAACTTCCTTGACTTCCGTATGCGTGAGTTGGGAGCTTCAGGTTTGTCTTTTGACACTATCCTAGCCAGCGGTATCAACTCTTCTAAACCCCATGCCCATCCTATGCACAAACCAGTGGAGCTAGGAGAAGCCATTACAATGGACTTCGGTTGCCTTTATGACCACTATGTCAGTGATATGACACGGACTATCTATTTGGGGCATGTCAGCGACGAGCAAGCAGAGATTTACAATACGGTTTTGAAAGCCAACCAAGCCTTGATTGACCAGGCTAAGGCAGGATTAGGTTTCCGTGACTTTGACAAAATCCCTCGTGATATTATCATCGAGGCAGGCTATGGCGACTACTTTACCCACGGTATTGGACACGGTATTGGACTGGATATCCATGAGGAACCATACTTTAGCCAGACTTCTACAGAAACTATTAAGGCAGGTATGGCTTTGACTGATGAACCAGGTATCTATATCGAAGGCAAATACGGGGTTCGTATCGAGGATGATATTCTGATTACAGAGACAGGTTGTGAATTGTTGACCCTAGCTCCAAAAGAGTTGATAGTTATCTAAGAGTTAAACAACTCAAATGATTGACTTTTAAATTTTAAAGGTTTATACTGAAAGACGAAAACGGTAGGTGAGGCTACCATAGGGATACGGATGACTACCGCAAAGCAGTGGAGACACTACTCGTTGGTCAACAGTCCTGGTCGCGAAGGCCAAGACTAAGCTCATTACATTGCCCTATGGAGTTAAAGCTTGAACGAAAAACAGATAATTAGTTTTTTAATCCTGCCATTTTATGGTGGGATTTTCTACTGTTAAAAATAAAGAAAGGAGAAGAGTATGCAAATTGATGATCATCCAGAGCCGCAGTATATGAGTCAGTTACTGTTTTGTATACTCGCCTTTGAGATTTATACTCTTCTAAAATCAAATTCAAACCACGTCAACGTCACCTTGCTGTATATATGTTACTGACTTCGTCAGTTCTATCTACAACCTCAAAACGGTGTTTTGAGCAGCCTGTGGCTAGTTTCCTAGTTTGCTCTTTGATTTGCATTGAGTATTAGACAGTGAGTGACTCCTTGTTTAGAGTGAGAAAGTGAGTAAAAATTGCTATTCTCACTAAGGAAGGAGAATACATGAAAACTACAAAAGAAAGATTAGCGACAGCTATTCAAGTCCCTTTAGATGAGAGTCTAACTTTTTATCATACCAGTTTAAACGGATTGACAGAGGAACAAGTCGAAAAAAATCGTAGCCTCTATGGAGAAAATATGATTACCAAAGGCCAAGAAGATTCGATTTTGAAAAAGATTTACGAATCGATTATCAATCCTTTCACAATTATCTTGCTTGTCATTGCTACTATATCTTTAGTGACCAATGTTTGGTTGGCAAAACCAGGTCAAGAGGATCCCACGACTTCTATTATCATTGTTATCCTAGTCCTCATTTCTGGTGGCATTCGATTTGTTCAAGAACTCCGCAGTGATAAGGCAGCAACCAATCTTTCAAAAATGATTGTTAACACAGCGACTGTCATTCGTCAAGGGGAAATTCAAGAAGTACCTATCGATGATTTGGTAGTAGGTGATGTGGTTAAATTAAGCGCTGGTGATATGATTCCAGCAGATCTTCTTTTATTTGAGTCGCGCGATTTCTTTGTACAACAGTCTGGTTTGACAGGAGAAAGTGATGCAGTTGAAAAATTGGCCTTGACCAGGGCAATAGACCAACAATCTGATAGCCTTCTCGAAGCTGAATCCTTGGCCTTTATGGGAACCAATGTCTTGTCTGGTAGTGCCAAGGCTGTGGTTTTGGCGGTTGGTGATGCTACCATGATGGGAGCCATTGAGCAGACTCTAAACACCTATGATGAGCCTACTTCGTTTGAACGGGAGATGAATAGTATTTCTTGGCTCTTGATTCGCTTGATGTTGGTTATGGTTCCCATCGTTTTCTTGTCCAATGGTTTAACAGATGGTGATTGGTTAGAAGCAGGTGTATTTGCACTGAGTGTCGGTGTTGGATTGACACCTGAGATGCTGCCTATGATTATTACCGCTAGCCTAGCAAAGGGTTCTATTATCATGGCCAAGGAAAAAGTGGTTATCAAAAAACTCAATGCCATACAGGACTTAGGGGCGATTGATATCTTGTGTACAGATAAAACAGGAACTTTAACCCAAGATGAAATCGTTCTAGAATATCCCTTGGACATCCACGGGCGCTTGGATTTGACCGTCTTGAGACGGGCCTATCTCAATTCCTATTTTCAAACTGGTCTGAAAAATTTGATGGACAGAGCTATTATCAAGCGGACTGAAAAGGAAGCAAAAGAACACGCCCTCTTGCAAAATCTGGCTCAAACCTTTCAAAAAATCGATGAGCTTCCCTTTGATTTTGAACGCAGACGGATGAGTGTCATCGTCAAGGATGAGAACGAAGTGGTTAGTTTGGTAACCAAGGGTGCCCTAGAGGAAATGCTTGCGATTTCCAGTCATGCGGAATACCAAGGAGTGATTACTCCCTTGACAGATGCTATTAGAGAGGAAATTTTAGCAGAAGTCCGACAACTAAATCAACAAGGTTTGCGTGTCTTGGGAGTGGCCTATAAGTCAGGTTTGAGGGAAGGTCATGCCTATACAGTTGATGATGAAGGGGATATGATTCTAACTGGTTATTTAGCCTTCCTAGATCCTCCTAAACCATCTGCAGCACCAGCAATTAAGGCACTGTTAGAACATGGGGTTCAAACAAAGATTTTGACGGGAGACAATGAAAAAGTTACCCAAGCAGTCTGTGAAAAGGTTGGATTAGATATTAATCAGATGCTGTTAGGGTCTGAAATTGACCAGATGAGTAATCAAGAATTGGCCCAAGCTGTAGAGGAGGTAACAGTCTTTGCCAAACTTTCTCCTGACCAAAAAGCAAGGATTATTTTGCAATTTAAAGCCAATGGTCATGCTGTTGGCTATATGGGAGATGGAATTAATGATGCCCCTTCTATGAAAGTTGCAGATGTTGGGATTTCTGTTGATACAGCAGTAGATATTGCCAAAGAAACAGCTGATGTTATCCTACTTGATAAGGATCTTATGGTGCTTGAAAAAGGACTTGTTGAAGGGCGTAAGGTCTATGCCAATATGACCAAATATATCAAAATGACAGTGAGTTCTAATTTTGGGAATATCTTATCCCTATTGGTCTCTGGAATCTTTTTGCCATTTTTACCAATGGCACCAGTCCATCTGATTATCCTAAATCTAGTCTATGATTTGTCTTGTATTGCCTTGCCTTTTGACAAGGTGGACAAAGATTTTTTGAGAAATCCGCATATATGGGAAGCCAAGTCTATTACACGTTTCATGGTTTGGATGGGGCCTATCTCTTCTGCCTTTGATATTTTGACCTTCAGTTTGCTTTATTTTATCATTGTACCTATGACAACAGGTCAAACTTATGTTCATGGGGCAGAGTCTGCCGTAGGCTTTATTGTTTTGTTCCAAACGGGTTGGTTTATCGAGTCCATGTGGTCGCAGACCATGGTTATCCATATGCTGCGTTCAGCCAACATTCCTTTTTTACAAAGTCGTCCAGCTTGGCTAGTCCTTGTGACAACCTTATTGGCTGCAGCCTTTGTGACTTTCCTTCCCTACAGTCCACTAGCTAGCCTTCTTCATTTGACTCCTTTGAAACCGATTTATTTCATCTTTTTGATTTTTATCATCATTTTGTACATGATTAGCGTGACAATTGTGAAAAAAATCTATATCAAGAAATATAAAGAATGGCTGTAAATTTCATTTTGTCAAGAAAAAAGTACGAAAATGACGAAAAAAGTCAAAAAAATTTAAAAATAGGTCGCAAGTCGGATGTTTTTTATGGTATAATAGACTAAACTGATAGTAACATGTAGCGAAAGGGGTAGGTACATGATTAAAATTTATACAGTCTCAAGTTGTACTAGCTGTAAAAAAGCGAAAACCTGGCTCAATGCCCACCAGTTAAGTTATAAAGAACAAAACCTTGGTAAAGAAGGAATTACGAGAGAAGAATTACTGGATATTCTAACCAAAACAGATAACGGAATAGCCAGCATCGTTTCGTCTAAAAATCGCTATGCCAAAGCCCTTGGAGTGGATATTGAAGATTTGAGTGTCAACGAAGTCCTCAATCTGATTATGGAAACACCGAGAATTTTAAAGAGCCCAATCCTTGTAGATGAAAAACGCCTGCAAGTTGGCTATAAGGAAGACGATATTCGTGCCTTCCTACCACGCTCTGTCCGTAATGTAGAAAATGCAGAAGCACGTTTGCGTGCAGCTCTATAAACATCAAGGCTGGGAGCAATTCCCAGTCTTATTCTATTTTATACTCTTCAAAAATCAAATTCAAACCGCGTCAACGTCGCCTTGCCGTAGGTATGGTTACTGACTTCGTCAGTTCTATCCACAACCTCAAAACAGTGTTTTGAGCTGACTTCGTCAGTTTTATCTGCAACCTCAAAGCTGTGCTTTGAGCAGCCTGCGGCTAGTTTTCTAGTTTGCTCTTTGATTTTCATTGAGTATTAATCTCAAAAAGAAAGAAGAAAGAAATGAAAAAAATAGTTCTTGTTAGTCTAGCTTTCCTTTTTGTCCTGGTTGGTTGCGGGCAGAAAAAAGAAACTGGAACAGCTACAAAAACAGAAAAGGATACGCTTCAGTCGGCATTACCAGTTATTGAGAATGCTGAGAAGAATACAGTTGTAACCAAGACTTTAGTCTTGCCTAAGTCAGATGATGGTAACCAGCAGACCCAAACCATTACTTATAAAGACAAGACTTTTTTGAGTCTAACTATCCAACAAAAACGTCCAGTCTCTGATGAGTTGAAGACCTATATTGACCAACACGGAGTGGAAGAAACTCAAAAAGCTCTTCTCGAGGCAGAGGAGAAGGATGAGGCCATCATAGAAGCTCGTAAATTAGCAGGATTTAAGCTTGAAACCAAACTATTGAGTGCAACAGAACTTCAAACAATGACTAGTTTTGATTTTCAAGTTCTGGATGTCAAGAAGGCTTCTCAGTTAGAATATTTGAAGAACATTGGTTTAGAGAATCTCTTGAAGAATGAACCAAGCAAATATATTTCAGATAGATTGGTAAATGGCGCGACAGAACAGTAGAAAATCCAAATAAATAGACTGCCTGAATTGTAGAACGTAAGGAATTATGCTATAATGGTACTATTCTAAGGAAAGAGGGTGTTAGAATGGGATTTACTGAAGAAACAGTACGTTTTAAATTGGACGATTCCAATAAAAAAGAAATTAGCGAAACTTTGACTGATGTCTATGCTTCGTTGAACGATAAGGGCTACAACCCAATTAACCAAATCGTTGGTTACGTATTGAGTGGAGACCCTGCCTACGTTCCTCGTTATAATAATGCACGAAATCAAATCCGTAAATATGAGCGTGATGAAATCGTTGAGGAATTGGTCCGCTACTACCTTAAAGGACAAGGAGTCGATCTGTAATCTATGAGAATTATGGGATTGGACGTCGGTTCAAAAACGGTAGGGGTGGCTATTAGCGATCCGCTCGGTTTTACAGCTCAAGGGCTTGAAATCATCCAAATCAATGAGGAGCAAGGCCAATTTGGTTTTGACCGCGTTAAGGAGTTGGTTGATGCTTACAAGGTGGAACGATTTGTAGTGGGCTTACCTAAAAACATGAACAATACAAGCGGACCGCGCGTGGAAGCTAGTCAGGCATACGGAGCAAAGCTAGAAGAGCTTTTTGGTTTACCAGTAGACTATCAGGATGAACGCTTGACAACAGTTGCTGCGGAACGCATGTTGATTGAACAAGCAGATATCAGTCGCAATAAGCGCAAGAAAGTCATTGATAAGTTAGCAGCTCAGCTGATTTTACAAAATTATTTAGATAGAAAATTTTAATATAAAGGAGAGGCTATGTCACACGATCATAACCACGACCACGAAGAACGTGAATTAATCACACTAGTAGATGAGCAAGGAAATGAAACCTTGTTTGAAATCCTTTTGACCATTGACGGAAAAGAAGAATTTGGTAAAAACTATGTTCTTCTAGTACCAGTTAACGCAGAAGAAGACGAAGACGGACAAGTTGAAATCCAAGCTTACTCATTCATCGAAAACGAAGATGGAACAGAAGGTGAATTGCAACCAATCCCAGAAGACTCAGAAGACGAATGGAACATGATTGAAGAAGTCTTTAATAGTTTTATGGAGGAGTGATACAGTCTGGGAGACTGTATCAGCCCAACTCCTAGAAATTGGGAAGAGTTGGAACGTCCAGTGGACGTTTTTAGCCCTGCGCTAGAAAATAGAAACGCAGGCATATCCAGTGGATGTTTTTAGCCCACGTTAACATTCATAGTAGCTAGTTATTAGCTAACCAGGTAAGAGGTCGGGACGAAAATCCTGACCTCGTTTTTTGTTAGTCATCATACTTTGATGCGGTAATTGATTGGACTTTTGTCAAGGAGATATATATGTTTGAAGTAGAAGAATGGCTCCATAGTCGGATTGGTTTGAATTTTCGATCAGGTTTGGGCCGAATACAGCAAGCGGTGGATTTGTTGGGGAATCCCGAGAAGTCTTATCCTATTATCCACGTAACAGGAACTAATGGAAAAGGTTCTACCATTGCTTTCATGAGGGAGTTATTTATGGAGCATGGTAAAAAAGTTGCGACTTTTACATCCCCTCATATCGTCTCTATCAATGATCGAATCTGCATTAACGGGCAACCAATAGCTGATGCAGACTTCATCCGTTTGGCTAATCAGGTCAAGGAGATGGAGAAAACGCTTCTGCAAACCCATGACCAGTTGTCCTTTTTTGAATTGCTGACCTTGATTGCTTTCCTCTACTTTAGGGAACAAGAGGTGGATTTGGTTCTACTAGAAGTGGGAATTGGTGGCTTACTTGACACAACCAATGTGGTAACTGGAGAACTTGCTGTCATCACTTCCATCGGACTTGACCATCAGGAGACTCTGGGTGACAGTATAGCAGCAATCGCAGAGCAGAAAGCTGGTATTTTCAAGGCTGGTAAAAAGGCAGTGATTGCGAAATTGTCTTCAGAAGCTAGACTTATTTTTCAGAAAAAAGCAGACTCTTTAGCTGTTGACCTTTATCAGGCAGGTCAGGATTTTTCAATGCTGAATGGGGATTTTTCAAGCTCTTTGGCTAACCTTTCACAGTTGAAAATAGGTTTAGAAGGAGCTTATCAGCAGGAAAATGCGGCCTTGGCGCTACAAACTTTTCTTCTCTTTATGAGAGAAGGAAAGGAATCTATTGATGAGCAGGCTGTAAGACAGGCTTTAGTGCAAACCTATTGGGCTGGTCGTTTAGAGCGTATTCGTCCTCAGATTTATTTGGACGGCGCTCATAACCTCCCTGCCTTGACTCGCTTGGTTGAGTTTATCAAAGAAAAAGAGCAGGAAGGTTATCGTCCTCAAATCCTATTTGGAGCCTTGAAACGTAAGGATTATCAAGGGATGTTGGCTTATCTGACTGAAAATTTGCCTCAGGTGGAACTCAAGGTGACTGGCTTTGACTATCAGGGGGCTTTGGACGAAAGGGATGTGATAGGTTACGATATAGTTTCTTCTTACCGAGAGTTTATCAGCAGTTTTGAAGAAAGAGCAGATACGCAGGACTTGCTGTTCGTTACAGGGTCTCTCTATTTTATCTCAGAAGTACGGAGCTACCTGCTGGACCGTGAGCAGATAAATTGACCACATTTTTTGAACTTGTTATACTAGGAGGACTACTAATTAGAAGGAAATTTTTCTATAAATTGGTAGAAGAAAGGAAATTCATCATGAAATTAAAAACATTCACACTTTCTCTTGCTTCTCTAGCAAGTCTTAGTCTTTTAGTAGCTTGTTCACAGAGAGCTCAACAAGTTCAACAACCAGTAGCTCAATCGCAAACTCAACAAACTCAGCAATCACAACCTGCTGTTTCATCGTCTACAGAAAATAGCAACCAGGCAGCAACAAGTTCTTCACAAAATACAGTTACAGCCCAACCAACCAATATTGATGGAACTTATACTGGTCAGGACGAAGGAGACCGTATCACTTTAGTGGTAACTGGAACAACTGGTACATGGACACAGGTAGAAACTGACGGAGATCAAGAAATCAAGCAGGTTAGCTTCGATGCCGCCAATCAACGCATGATTATTGGAGATGATGCCAAGATTTATGCAATTAATGGAAATCAGATGATTATTGACGATATGGATAGAGACGCTTCAGATCGTATCGTTTTATCAAAATAGACTAGAAGGAGACTGGATTTGTCGGTCTCTTTTACTTTTACTTAGAAAATGATGATAAATACTTGCCTTCTATCGAATACCTGCGCTATACTAGTATCAATTACCTGTTTTATCATTCAAAATATCAAGGAGGGGATATGAAATATAGGAAATTTCAATTATTGATGTCCAAGTATGGCTTTAGTCTTTTGATTATGCTACTTGAACTTTCTCTTGTTTTTGGTCTCTTTCTTTATTTAGGGCGCATGGCTCCTATTCTATGGATTATTGTCTTGATCTTTATGAGTATGGCAACTATTGTCGCAATTGTCAATCGCTCCATGGCGCCTGAAAGCAAAGTAATGTGGCTAGTGGTAACTTTTGTTCCTGTCATCGGACCCTTGCTCTATCTGATGTTTGGTGAAAGGCGATTGTCAAAAAAAGAAATCAAGCAGTTGAACAGACTTGGTTCTATGCATTTTCGGGAGGATAACAGTAAAGCACTCCGCCAGAAATTGAAGGAAGATGATAAGGCGGCTTACGGAGTTATCAAATCTTTGTTGAGTATGGATAGCAATGCCGATGTCTATGATCGAACAGACTCACAATTCTTTTCTTCGGGTGAAAGCATGTGGCAACATATGTTGGAAGACCTCAAGAAAGCTGAGAAGTTTATCTTTCTAGAGTACTATATTGTCGAAGAAGGTCTGATGTGGAATAGCATACTAGATATACTAGAGCAAAAGGCAGCTCAGGGTGTAGAGGTCAAGATGCTCTATGATGATATCGGCTGTATGGCGACTTTACCTGGAGACTATACTGTTCAGCTTCGTAGTCGAGGAATTGAAGCCCATAAGTTTAACAAGGTGATTCCTCGTTTGACAGTAGCTTACAATAATCGAGACCATCGTAAAATCCTTGTCATAGATGGTCAGATAGCCTATACAGGAGGAATTAACTTAGCCGATGAGTACATCAATCATGTAGAACGCTTTGGCTACTGGAAGGACAGTGGGATTCGCTTAGATGGTTCTGGTGTCAAGGCTCTAACTCGTCTCTTTTTGATGACCTGGTATATCAATCGTGGGGAAATCAGCGATTTTGATCAGTATCACTTGGAAAATCAGTCTTGTTCTGGCCAAGGGCTCTGCATTCCTTACGGTAGTGGACCCAAGCCTATCTTCCGTACTCAGGTAGGGAAAAAAGTTTATCAAAGTTTGATTAATCAGGCTACTGATTCAGTCTATATCACAACACCCTATTTGATTATTGACTATGATTTAACTGAGAGTATTAAAAATGCAGCTATGAGGGGTGTTGATATCCGCATTGTAACACCTTTCATTCCAGATAAAAAATTAATCCAACTTATTACAAGAGGGGCCTATTCGGATTTGTTATCGGCAGGAGTAAGAATTTTTGAGTATAGTCCAGGCTTCATTCACAGTAAACAAATCTTAGTAGATAAGGACTTTGCTGCAGTTGGAACCATTAACTTAGATTACAGAAGTTTGCTTCACCACTATGAAAATGCAGTTTTGCTATATAAAACGGCATCAATCACAGAGATTCAAAAAGATTTTGAGGAGATTTTTTCAGTATCTCAAGAAATTTTCCCTCATACGATAAAAAATAGCTGGTATCAGAAATTGATTAAGGAAATTGCCCAGTTATTCGCCCCTATCTTATAAGAAATCTAGGACTGAGGACACAAACCAGTCCTATTTTTCTTTCTTTTTACGAATAAGAAGATATAGGGGGAACGATGCTGACTCAGAAAGAATTGAACTATATCACGACATTTAAACAGACACATTTACACCGATTTCGAGAAATTGAAACCTTTGTGAAACTATGTAAAAAATCACTCAAACAGCCATCGCAAGCTGACAATTCTAGGTCTTTTTGATATACTAAGACAGATAAATTGAATAGGAGAAACGACATGGCTGTATATGGCAGAATAGAAGAAGTATCCGAAACGATACAGAGTGATGGAATAGAAAATAGACTGGATAGGAACCTTGAATCGAACCTTGGAAAAGAAGAGCGCCTAGCTTTCCCGTTTTTCAGATTCATCATCGGAAGTACGATTGCGACGGTTTTTTCTGTGGTAGTTCCTTTACTTTTAGATATGGTAAGTCCTTCTCAGGCGCAGGATTTGTATATTGGGTGGGCTTTGCATCAGGGAGGACAGCTATACAGTAGTTATTATGCTGATCAAGGTCTTCTTTATTATTTACTACTTTACTTTACCCAAGGAGGCATCCTTTTTGCCTTGGTAGAATGGCTAGCCCTCTTAGGAGGAGGATATTTCCTCTTTTCTGCAACTGACTATCTGACGGGACAAAGGGAACAAGCTAAGCAACTCCTAACGATATTTTATATTTTGGTATCTGGTCTAGGTTTTGGAGGAGGCTATGCTACGATTGTAGCTCTCCCATTCTTATTTGCAGGCTTTTCTTTAGTAGCAGGCTATCTGGCAAATCCTAATCACGATAAAGGATTTTTACGTTTGGGGATTTTCTTGGCTCTATCATTTTTCATAGAACCCCTAACTAGTCTTCTATTTATTGTAGCGATAACTGTAGGGTTATTGGTCTTTAATATTGGACATGGACGCTTTATACATGGAATTTATCAATTTTTTGCGACAGCACTTGGTTTTTCTATCCTATTTTATCCTTTAGGCTACTATGTCATCATTTCAGGAGGTTTTGGAGAGGCTTTAAGTAGATTTTTGTATCCATTTACCTCTATGATTACTTTTACTAATCCCCAGTTAGTAGAAAATACTTTATTCTATGGTCTATTAACCTTTGGATTAGGAGCTTTCATTCTTATTTTTCTCGGTTTGTTCCAATCTAAAGCATCTAGATTATATGTCATCTCAGTACCAGCTAGCTTTGTTTTCTTATGTGTACTAGCCTTGTTGCTTTTTTCTCAAGAACCTCTTCACGGTTCGCGTTTGATTCTAATCCTTCCATTTTTACTCCTTCTTTTGATGACCAGTATTCGTGGGGAACACTCGGGAAGGATAGCACGTCGTCGGAGAAGAGAGGAAGTTCCAACTTTATGGAAAAAATTTATGAGGGGAAATCTCTACTTACCGATTCTAGTAGTGGTTTATCTAATTGCAATTCCTCTTGTAGCTCGTTTTGTCTTGCATCCAGCTTCTTATAGTGAACAACATCAAGTAGTGGATAGAATAAAACAAGAGACAAGTGAGGGAGACCAAATCTATATCTGGGATTCTCATGTTCAGATTTATAAAGAAAGCCAGCGTTTGGCTGGATCCATGTTCTCATCACCTCTTCTCTACACGAATACAGAAGAAAATAAAACTAGTTTGATTAATGATTTAAAAGAAAATCAACCCAAGATGATTCTTGTGAATGACAAGGTGCCAGTCTGGTCTGAAGTAGAAACAATTTTGAAAGAAAATTACCAACAAGTAAAGACCGATTACTCAGAGTTTAAAGTCTATAAAATTAAATAACCAAATCAATATCTTGTGTATTTTTAAAAATTTTAGGATTTTTAACACAAGATATTGATTTTTCTTTTTAGAGTGGTATAATACTTTTTAGAAAGAACATTTTAGAAAAGAGCATGCATATGATTGCACTAGAAGAAAAAATTATAATTTTGCCAACTCTCTTCGTCGAGAAACGAGATGGGAGACGTGTTGTATTTGATGTGGACAAGATTGACAAGGCTCTCCACAAGGCGGCTGACAAGGTTATGGATGTGACACCCTTGGTTGAAAAGCGCCTAAATGCTCTGACCGAGCGTATTGTCACAGAAATTCATAGTCGCTTTCCACAGGGAGTTAAGATTTACGAAATTCAAAATATCGTAGAACATGAACTCCTTGAAGCCAAAGAATATGCGCTAGCTGAGGAGTATATTACTTATCGGACACAAAGGGATTTTGAGCGTTCAAAAGCGACGGATATCAACTTTAGCATCCATAAACTTCTCAACAAAGACCAGGCAGTTGTCAATGAAAATGCTAATAAAGACAGTGATGTCTTTAACACTCAGCGTGATTTGACAGCAGGTATTGTTGGGAAATCAATCGGACTGCAAATGCTTCCTAAGCACGTAGCCAATGCCCACCAAAAAGGGGATATCCACTATCATGATTTGGACTACAGTCCCTATACACCTATGACCAACTGCTGTTTGATTGATTTCAAGGGGATGTTGGAAAATGGTTTTAAGATTGGAAATGCAGAGGTAGAAAGTCCCAAGTCTATCCAGACTGCGACAGCTCAGATTTCCCAAATCATCGCCAACGTTGCTTCTAGCCAGTACGGAGGCTGTTCAGCTGACCGTATCGATGAAGTCTTGGCTCCTTATGCAGAGAAGAATTACCAAAAACACCTCAAAGATGCAGAAGAGTGGGTTCTGCCTGAAAAACGGGAAGATTACGCTTGGAAGAAAACGCAAAAGGACATCTATGATGCCATGCAATCTCTTGAGTATGAAATCAATACTCTCTTCACTTCAAATGGACAAACACCTTTTACTTCGCTAGGTTTTGGCTTGGGAACCAATCGTTTTGAGCGTGAAATTCAAAAAGCAATTTTAAACATTCGTATCAAGGGGCTTGGTTCAGAACACCGTACAGCTATCTTTCCTAAACTTATTTTTACGCTAAAAAGAGGACTCAATTTAGAGGAAGGAACTCCAAACTACGACATCAAGCAGTTGGCTCTTGAGTGTGCAACCAAGCGAATGTACCCAGATGTTTTATCTTACGATAAGATTGTTGACTTGACAGGCTCCTTCAAGGTGCCTATGGGTTGTCGTTCGTTCCTTCAAGGATGGAAGGATGAAAATGGTGTTGAGGTCAATTCAGGCCGTATGAATCTGGGTGTTGTGACGGTTAACTTACCTCGTATCGCCCTTGAATCTGAAGGAGATATGAACAAGTTCTGGGAAATCTTCAACGAGCGTATGAATATCGCAGAAGATGCTCTTGTTTACCGTGTCGAACGGACCAAGGAAGCTACACCAGCCAATGCTCCTATCCTCTATCAGTACGGTGCTTTTGGTCATCGTCTAGGTAAAGAAGAAAGCGTTGACCAGCTCTTTAAGAATCGTCGGGCAACCGTTTCGCTTGGTTACATCGGTTTGTACGAGGTAGCGACTGTTTTCTTTGGTAACAGCTGGGAAAGTAATCCAGATGCTAAGGAATTCACGCTAGATATCATTCGCGATATGAAACGCCGTGTAGAAGAGTGGTCTGACCAATATGGCTACCATTTCTCTATCTACTCAACACCGTCCGAAAGTTTGACAGACCGTTTCTGCCGACTAGATACAGACAAATTTGGTTCTATTCCTGATATTACAGATAAGGAATACTACACCAACTCTTTCCACTATGATGTTCGTAAAAATCCAACACCGTTTGAAAAATTGGACTTTGAGAAAGTCTATCCAGAAGCAGGTGCGTCAGGTGGTTTCATCCATTACTGTGAGTATCCAGTCCTCCAGCAAAATCCAAAGGCCTTGGAAGCTGTCTGGGATTATGCTTATGACCGTGTAGGCTATCTAGGCACCAATACTCCGATTGACCGTTGCTACAAGTGTGACTTTGAAGGGGATTTTGAACCAACTGAGAGAGGATTTGCTTGTCCAAACTGTGGCAATAGTGACCCTAAAACCGTAGATGTGGTCAAACGGACTTGTGGCTATCTAGGCAATCCTCAAGCGAGACCGATGGTAAACGGCCGTCACAAGGAAATCGCAGCGCGTGTCAAACATATGAATGGTTCAACGATTAAAATAGCTGGGCATCAAGTAACAAATTAGAAAGAAATGAAATGGGAAAATATCAATTAGACGATAAGGGGCGTGCACAAGTGACCCGTTATCACGAGAAACACTCTAAAGGTGGAGCTGGTAAAAAAGAACGCTTGCTCAACCTCAGAGAACAGTTTTTAAACAAGAACAAGAAAAAATAAAAGTGAGAGTTAGCTCTCGCTTTTCTCATAGTGGGAGGTAAGGATGGAACTACGCAGACCAAGATTGGCAGATAAAGAAACAGTTTTAGAGATGATGGCAGAGTTTGAAAAATATCAGTCGCCTCACGACGGTGGTTTCTGGAATACAGAAAATTTTTCTTATGAGGAATGGTTGGAAAGTAATCAGAATCAGGAAATGGGGATTAATTTGACTGAAGGATGGGTTCCCGCAATTCAGTTAGTAGCTTTTTCTGTGAAAGGTAGAGCAATTGGATTTCTTAATCTCCGGTTGCGCCTCAGTAACTTTCTACTAGAAGAAGGTGGTCACATTGGTTACTCCATTCGTCCATCAGAAAGAGGCAAGGGTTATGCTAAGGAAACTCTCCGTCAGGGCTTGCAAGTTGCTAAGGAAAAGAACATTAAGAAAGCTCTTGTAACCTGTAGCGTGAATAACTCTGCTAGCAGAGCAGTCATTCTAGCAAATGGAGGAATTCTTGAAGATGTTCGTGATGGAGTTGAGCGTTATTGGATAGAGGTAGCGAATGAATAATCCAAAACCACAAGAATGGAAAAGCGAGGAACTCAGTCAAGGACGTATCATTGACTACAAGGCCTTTAACTTTGTGGATGGAGAAGGTGTGCGGAACTCCCTCTATGTATCAGGCTGCATGTTTCACTGCGAGGGATGCTATAATGTTGCGACTTGGTCTTTTAATGCTGGCATTCCCTATACAGCAGAATTAGAAGAACAAATCATGGCAGACCTTGCCCAGCCCTATGTTCAAGGATTGACCTTGCTGGGAGGGGAACCTTTTCTCAATACTGGCATTCTTTTGCCACTCGTGAAGCGTATTCGGAAAGAATTGCCAGACAAGGACATCTGGTCTTGGACGGGCTATACATGGGAAGAAATGATGTTGGAAACTCCAGATAAACTGGAACTCTTATCATTGATTGATATTCTTGTCGATGGACGATACGATCGAACTAAGAGAAATCTCATGCTCCAGTTTCGAGGTTCGTCCAATCAACGCATCATAGATGTGCAAAAATCGCTCAAAAGTGGGCAAGTAGTGATTTGGGACAAGCTCAATGACGGAAAAGAAAGCTATGAACAGGTGAAGAGGGTGAAGAGAGAGTGAAGAAAAACGAGTTAATAGAAGGACTGGTTTCAGAGATAGAAACTGGAAAAGTCAGGACACTGGGAATATACGGTCATGGGGCTTCGGGTAAATCAATCTTTACACAGGAATTGTACCAAGCTTTAGATTCTACTACAGTAAATTTGCTAGAGACAGATCCTTATATCACCTCAGGACGCCATCTGGTAGTACCAAAGGACGCGCCTAATCAAAAGGTGACAGCCTGTCTGCCAGTGGCGCATGAATTGGCAAGTTTGCGGAGAGATATCTTAGCCTTGCAGGCGGATATGGATGTCTTGACAATTGAAGAGCCTTGGAAGGCTAGTGAGGTCTTGTCAGGAGCCAAACCAGTTCTGATTGTCGAAGGGATGTCTGTAGGCTTTTTACCCAAGGAACTCTTTGACAAAACCATCTGTTTCTATACGGATGAGGAGACCGAATTAAAGCGGCGTCTAGCTCGAGATACGACAGTGAGAAATCGCGATGCATCCTTTATATTTGCTAGCCATCAGATGAGACGGGAGCAATATCTACAATACTATAAAGAAACTGAGTTAAGGGCGGACATTCTAGTAGACCAATCAGAAGGTAAATTTGAGGTCAAGAGGAGTCAGTTTATATAGAAGAAAATCCCTAATTTTAGAAAGAAAAAGTAGGAAAACAGTTTCATTTTAAAAAAACGAAAAAACAGCAACAAATCCCTTGCAATCGCAGGGGCTTTGTGTTATTCTATTATG
>NZ_CAUQCP010000015.1:0-40275 GCF_963516575.1 uncultured Streptococcus sp. | reverse complement strand
AGTCTAGAATCTCCAAAGCAGAATCTTCAGTAGAAACATAATCAAGTTGATATTCCTCGCCGTGGCCATTCAAAGTGGGTAGAATAATACGATATTCTTCTGACAAGATTCGTGCTTGACGAAGATAATTCCACCAAGAACTTCCACCACCATGTATCAGTAAAATAGGAGGCAAATTCTTATCACCAAATTCATGGAATTTCATGTTTAAACTCCTTACTGTAGAACTTTCACTAGCTACACCCATGTTTAATCAGCTCGTACAAGCAGTGATACCGCCTCAACATGTGCTGAGAGCTTTCTTCTATACTAATAGACGAAAGGGTGTGAAAATGATTTTTAAATGATACTGTGGAACGGAACAGTAGCCCTAGTATTGACTACTGTCGTTTCTATTCATATTGGCTATTCTAGGACTGAGATGAAAAAATCTATAAATGCTCAGAATAAAATTGAACCCGCAAATCTCCCCAAAACAATGGTGAGTCATGTACTTGTATTATTCCGAAAAAATACACCTCTGGTGCAGTGAGACAAATTGGTGTATCTTATAGTGGCTTCGTAGATGAAAGCTATACTCTACTATCACTCTTTGATGATGTAGAACAAATTGAAAAAGATAATAGACTTCAGACAGCTATTGATGTTGTCAGAGAACAGTTTGGTTTTTTAGCCATACAAAAAGGAACCGTCCTAACTGAAGGTTCCAGAAATATTGAACGCAGTAAACTTATCGGTGGTCATTCCGCGGGTGGATTGGAGGGATTAAAATGAAACAAGAAAAAAATACAGTACAATTTTCAGAAATCCGTAGCAAAGGATGTAATGATATTGAAATGCTTGAAAGATTTTTACATGGAATCGTTGAAACAGCAACTTCAAAACTTCGTCAGAGAAAACTCAAAACAACTGAAATATCGATACGACTAGTACATGCTAAATCTGAAAACCGATTACCATTGGAATTTACATTTAGCATTAAGCCAACAAGCTCATCTGTGATAATCTATACTGAGGTAATCAATCGCTTTAAAGAATGTTACACAGGTGGGGGAATTCAAGGTTTTACGATTCAATTTGATAAAAATACCCTTGCCTCTGCATAGAAAGGATTTGATATGATTGACCGTTCATATTTACCATTTCAATCAGCAAGAGAGTACCAGGATACAAAGATGCAAAAATGGATGGGCTTTTTCCTATCTGAACATGCATCAGCACTCTCTGATGATACAAACAAAGTAACGTACATGTCTGACTTATCACTAGAGAAGAAATTATTACTCCTCAGTCAAGTATACGCCGGGCAGCTACGCACACGCATTCAAGTGATTGAAAAAAACAAGCGTGTTTCCTACACTGGAACAATACCAAGTCTGACCAAAGATTTCATTTTGATAAAAACTACAACAGGTCACATCAATTTGAAATTAAAAGACATTATTAGTATTGAACTTGTCGAGGAGGTGCTCTATGAATCAGCTTGAGTTTCAGCGTAATCACCTACAAATGGACTATTATAGCGAGAGCTACCAAGATTTTGAACGTGACTTCTACCGCTACTCTAACATGAATATTCCATTGACCTTCCTAACTGATGATATCCTAAAAACAATGGCGACTTCACGTAAGAATTACTTTGTCCTCAATAAGGAAAAGTCCAGAGATAACCGCGATCACTTCTTCATATTTGAAGTAAGTACCGTAGATGAGAATCCGCTAATCTATCATTATACATATAAGAAAACTACAATATATTTAGCAGAAAAATAGGAGCAGTTCAATTGACTGTTCCTATTTTTAATATTCATAAAATCTAAAGTCTTTATACTCTTTAACAATGGAGTCGCCAACCAGAACAGACTATACTGACCAGCGACTACCTTAAATTTAATGTTTCAGATTTATTTTCTTATCTCTAATTTCATAAACTACATCTGCTACATTTTCGAGTAATCGTTTATCGTGGGTGATAAACACGATAGTTCCGGTGTACTCCTTCATTAGTATTTCCAAAGCCTCTAAACTTGGTATGTCAAGGAAGTTACTGGGTTCATCCATTATTAGGATGTTATATCTACCCATGAGCATTTTAGCAAGCAACAATTTTATAATTTCTCCACCGCTTAAAACAGATAAACTTTTTCCAATATCGTTCTGTTTGAACCCCATAGATGCTAGCACTGAACGAATTTCTGATATATTGTAGTCACAATCCTTCTGCATAAACTCCATAACATTCTGATTACTGTTGTACTTGTAACCATTCTGTGCAAAGTAACCTATTTTTGCCTTAGGCGAAATAGAAATTCCTTCTTCATGGTTTAAGATCATTTGGATTAAAGTTGTTTTTCCGATTCCATTACCACCAGTTAACGCCACTTTTGCTCCTAACGGAATTTGAAAAGATGCATTTTCAAACAGAGCCTTATCCCCAAATACTTTATTAATTTCTGCACCGACTATAGGGTATGGATTATGGAGCTCCAATGCTTTACTTTGCCTGAAACGAATTCTGCGAATGCCTTCCGGAGCTTCTACTTTTCCTAAGGCCGCAATCCTGTGCTCTAGGGTTTTAGCAGCATTATACATCTTTTTTTCCTTACTTCCTATTGATTTTTGATGAGCTAAACGCCCTCCGTCTTCAGTACTTTTTTTCTTTGAAGAACCTTTTGCCTTCTGTTCTATTTTACGAGCCTGTTTTCGCTTTTCCTCCGCAGCCCTTTCCAATCGGGCACGTTCCGCAATAAATTGTTCGTATTCTGCAGCTTGGCTCTTACGTTCTTCCTCTTTCTGACGAAGATAATCAGAATAGTTTCCCCAATACTCAGTGATTTTGCCATCTTTCAGTTCCCATATTTTATCTACTATTTCATCAAGAAAATAGCGGTCATGGCTAATAACTAACAGTGCACCTGTAAAATATTTTAGCTGTCCTATTAGAAAATCAATTCCTTCACGGTCTAAATGGCTCGTAGGTTCATCCGCTAAAATACCATGAACCTGTGCCGATAAGGCCTGTGCTATTTTAAGCCTTGTTTCTTCACCACCGCTCATAGTCTGTATATTTAATTGCTCAACACCTAGCTTGCCTACAAGTGCAAAATCTTTTTCCTCCTGCAGAGTTACTTCGTCCAACTGGGGAATATAGGCAAGTTCACCCAGACGATTCATTTTACATCCTGGGGGAGTTAATTCTCCTAAAAGTACCCTGAGTAAAGTGCTTTTTCCAGCACCATTTGCTCCTACTAAACCAATACGGTCATAATCATATACTTCTAATTCATTTATATCTAAAACATCGCGTCCTTTGAATTCCACACGAATGTCTTTTGCTTTTAATATTAATTCCATAACATTTCCTCCTGTCTATAATCGCATGCTTTCATTTGCTTGTATGCAGGGAAAACCCTGCGATTTTAGCAGGAAGAGTTACATGAAAATAAGATACATAAATATTCCTCCAATATTGTTTATTTTAAATCTAATTTTCTAACCTCAGTTATCATTTGGCAAACTATAGCAATGCCAATAATTAAAATACCTGATAGTAAAAACCAATGATTTACACCGATTTTATCAGCAAAGAATCCAGAAAGAATTAACCCAATTGGCATAGCAAGTGACATGATACTTCCGATCAAAGAAAATACACGTCCTAAATATTCAGGCTTAATTTTCTCCTGAAAAAGAGCTGTTTGCACACCGCTATAAAATGGCACCGAAAGCCCCATTATTGCACAGCAAACTACGAATATTACAAATCCATTTGGAGGAAGTATTCCCGAAACGGCTAAACTGGTCCCCATTATAAAAAATGAACTTGTTATTAGTAATACATGCTTTTCGAAGCCCCCTAATCTTCCTAATAATAAGCCTCCTGCTAGCATCCCAAATGCAAAGGAAATTTCCGTAATAGAAATATGCACAGGCGTTCCATTAAAGTGTTCCATGCTTATTAAAGGAAATAGTGCATTGATTGGCATATAAACAAAAGTATATAGTGTTCCTAAGAGTAATAAGGCAAACAATCCTTTGTTTTGTCTCAGAACCACAACTCCTTCTTTCATCTCCCTTATGAAATTTGGTTCTAAACTTTGCACTTGATTACCCAGCTTAGGTATACGTACAATTGCTACCGTAATAGATGCAATCACAGCACCCAATACGTCGATGGCAATAATAGCATTTAAATCCCAAACGGAGTATAAGAGTGCTGCAACTGCCGGACTAACAATATAGCTTATAGACTGCAAAGACTGACTATAGCCTGCGCATTTCGTTAGCTGTTCTTCTGGTACTAAAAGTGGTGTAACCGCATTGAGTGCTGGGGTATGAAAAGCTGTTCCAATGCTACGGATAAACAATACTATCATAATCATCCAGACAGGTAGCTCCATACAGAATGCAACAATAGCAAGCACTGCACCAGCTGCTGCGATAATTAAATCGGCACCAATCATTATCTTCTTCCTATCATGACGATCCACTAGCACACCAATGGCAGGTCCCAAAATCGCATAGGGTAAAAAACCTACTAATGAAGCCATAGACAAGACCATCGCAGATCCTGTTTTTTCTGTAAGGTAAAAAATAATCGCCATTTGCAGGATGGCACTAGTGATTAATGATACTGCTTGCCCTGCCCATATTGCATAAAATTTTCGTTTCCAATTGTTGTATTTTTCCATTTATATTATCTCCTGCATATTATTTTGCTTGAATTTCTATTTTGAATAGCATTCTAGGCAATAAAAAATGCAGGCCAAACCCCACAATGTGGCTTTTGGTCTGCATACATACAATTTGGAAACATTCATATTAAAGACATAGTTAAATAAAGGTATAGTTAAATAACCAATATCCTCACCGTAACTAATGAATGCTCAATATCGTATAAATAAGCACAACAAAAAAGCCTATCATCGGGTATAGATTCTGCTTTTTTTATTGCCAGCTTATCTTAAACGCATTGAGGCTGTCATAGTTTCGGTTCCTCCTACATCTTTGTTTATATCAATTTATAGTATAACACAACAAGATGATATGTTCAATATAAAAGTTATGGAATGAGACTCATACTTCCAATTCGATGCCAGATTTAAAGGATATGACGAAGTTTTCTTCATAGACTGTAACGCTCTGGATTATCTTCCTTAGTAGCAAGCGATTAGCTTTCACAAAATCTTCTGTTTGTAGTTTTAAAAATTCATCAGGATTTTCTAACTCAACCTCAAAATATTTCATTTTACATTCCCTCATTTCATTTATTGATAAATTGAGTTTGCAAAAAAGAGTGGACAATTTTTGTCTACTCTTAACCTTTAAAATAGTTTTTTTTAATCGATTTGAAGTTGCCTAAATTATTACTTATTCGGTAAAATGAAGTATTGCTTTCAACAGATTTCCTTCAACTACACTTCACTTGATTCAAACAAGGTGGGTACATTTCTATTCCCACAAACTCCTTGTCAATGGAAACAAACACGTACCCACAGGGTAAATGGAAATAGAAACTGATAATTTCTAGCTATCACTTCTACTCATTCCAAAAATTTTCTCACTCTGATACTTACCCACCATAAAGCAAAAAGCCTTGCAATCAAGGCTTTCATTATCCCTTTCGTTCAAAGGTTTCTAAGCTTTTACGAGCAGAGCGACACACTCAGCGGTTCGCTATCTCCGTTCTGTCTGCGTGCTAGCACTTGTCAATCACGGACAGCTATCGCATGGGCGGAAGTAAATGCTAATCTTCGTCGTTTTACTCCTTGACTAGCAAACTTACCGCCTCAACATGGTGCGTCTGTGGAACTCAAAAGGTTCAGGGAACCTTTTGAGGTTTAACTGCGTTTCACTAACAAACTCACACACTCAATGTGTGGAGTTAGTCAACATCTATATTATATAACGAAAGTGATAGAGTTGTTGTTTAAAATTAAACTTTAGAATGAAAATATTTAAAAAAAGTAGATCACTTTTAGAAGTGTCCTACTTGTATTATTTTTATTTAAAAAGGGATAAATCCTTAACAAAAGGGGTGTACTCCCGCGCCTTCGGGAAGGAAAAAAAGAAATGGCGCAAAATCAAGGTTTTATTTTTGAAATTTACCAGAAAATACCCTTAATGAAAGTAACGTAGTTCTTGTTGATGGTCATAGTGTGTTCTATTGATGCACGTTCAACGGTTACTAGATTTAGGTTAAAATCGTTAAAGCCCATATCATAGTTTAAAAAAGCGATTATACAAAAACTTGTATATCGCTCTGTTTGTTCACTTACTTTGACAAAGTGGAGGTATCTATCCTCAAGGTCCTCAATGCATTCCATACTGCCAGTAGCGTTACACCAACATCTGCAAAGATTGCCTCCCACATATTAGAAATTCCCAATCCACTTAGAACCAAGAAAATTAGTTTAACTACAATAGCCAAGGTCATGTTTTGCCGAGCTATTCTGACTGTCTTTTTAGCCAGTCGAATGACTTGAGGAAGTTTTCCAAGGTCATCATCCATCAGTACAACATCTGCTGATTCAATGGCTGCGTCCGAACCTAGCCCTCCCATAGCAATACCAACATCTGCCCTAGCAAGAACCGGTGCATCATTCACTCCATCTCCAACAAAGGCAACAGCCTGCTGAGACTGAGTCAGAATTTCCTCAAATGTACTCACCTTATCCTGAGGCAAGCAATCTCCAAATGCATCATTGAAGGCAAATTGCTGTGCAAATTCATCAACCACTGCCTGACGATCACCTGAAAGGAGAACCGTTTTTTTAATTCCGACCGCCTGTAAATCCTTCAAGGCCTCGATGCTCGTCTCCTTCACTTGGTCTGTGATAAGGAAATAGCCTAAAAAGTGACTGTCCTCTGCCAAATAGAGAACTGTTCCTGTGCTGTCAATAGCTGGATAAGCAATCCCTTGAACTTCCATTAATCTAGCATTCCCAAGATAGAGCTGTCTGCCATCTATCCTACCGGACATGCCCTGCCCTGGTAGCTCGGTAATCTGACTCACCCTATTCTCGTCCACTTCCTGTCCATAGGCTGTTCGAATCGAGTTTGCGATTGGATGATTGGAATAGCTTTCCAAATGGGCAGCGAGGTACAGAATATTATCCTCGATACCTTCTGCGTTGACAACGGTATCTACCGCAAAGATACCTTTTGTAATTGTCCCCGTCTTATCAAATACGACCGTATCCAACTTGGCAAGAGCCTCTAAATAATTTCCACCTTTCACTAAGACACCTAATTTAGATGCTCCCCCTAGCCCGCCAAAGAAACTCATTGGTACCGAAACCGCAAGAGCACAAGGGCAAGAAATGACTAAAAAGGTAAGTGCCCGATAAAGCCAAGTCGACCACTCCCCTAAACCAAGCAAGGGAGGCAGGCTTGCAAGCAGAAAAGCGATTCCGACAACCACTGGTGTATACACACGCGAAAAACGTGTGATCATCCGTTCCGTCTCCGCTTTTTTATTGCTTGCATTTTCAACTAATTCCAAAATTTTGTTGACCGTTGATTGCGAAAAAGTCTTTCTCACTTCAATTACCAATGGACTAGTCAAATTGATCACACCACTTGTAATGTCCTCACCAACGCCAATTTCCCTAGGCAGTGATTCTCCTGTCAAGGCTGACGTATCCAGAATAGAACGACCTTTTCTGACCAGACCATCTAGGGGCACCTTCTCCCCAGGCTTAACTAAAATATGGTCCGCAACCCTTACTGTTTCAGGGTCTACTTGAACGGCTTCTCCCCCCTCTAGTCTCCAAGCCTTATCCGACCGAATATCCATCAATTGTGCAATGGACTGACGAGATTGAGAGGTGGCCTTGTCTTGGAAATACTCCCCAATCTGATAAAAAAGCATGACGGCTACTGCCTCTGGAAATTCTCCCAAGAGAAAGGCTCCTAAGGTCGCGATACTCATCAAAAAGTTTTCATCAAAAATATTGCCACGTTGAATATTTTGAACCATCTTGATAAGAACCTTATGACCGATAATGATATATAGGGTCAGATAATAGACCAGACGAATCCAGAAATACTCCTCTGGCAGGAAAAAGCCGAAGGCAAATAGAATCGTAACAGCAAGTAGCAGCTCTTTCGCCCAATCTCGTTTTTCTGGAAGTGCCTCTTCCTTTTTATCACTGATCACTTCGATTCCAGGTTCAATAGCATCTACTAAGTCAATAATTTCCTTATCTATCCCATCTTCGCTTTTTGTTTCCAAAGTCAGCTTTTGAGCTATCAGATTGACAGTGGCAGATTCTACCTGCTCCAATTGATTGACAGCACGTTCAATCTTAGCAGCACAATTGCCACAGTCAATTCCCCGAAGTACATACTCTTTCTTCATGTTTTTCCTCCTTCAAATGCTTCAGTGTCAAAGACAAGACTGATGCGACATGATTATCCGCAAGTTCATAATAGGTCATCTTTCCTTTTTTCTCCCCCTTGACCAATTGGCAGTCCCGCAGATAGCGTAGTTGGTGAGAAATAGCAGACTTGGTCATCTGTAACGCAATCGCTAAGTCTCCGACACAAATTGGATTTTGCCGTACTGCTTGTAAAATCCGCAAACGAGTTGGATCAGAAATCGCCTTAAAAAAATTGGACATATTTAGCAATGTAACGGTATCAAACTCCGTCTCATGGACCCCTTGAATTAAATCTGGATTACAAGCTGTTAAACACTGTGACATATTTTGTATTCCTCCTATCCTAAAGTTGTATCAAGTAACATCATAATTAGAAATCCGTCCATAAACTCACCTGTTGCAATATCGGTATTCTTGTGTTCTTGAGCACCTGGCACAAGTTTTTCCACTACAACATAAATCATGGCTCCTGCCGCAAATGAGAGAGCATAAGGTAGTAGCTGGGGCATAGACATAACAGCATAGGCCCCTAAAACAACTGCAATCGGCTCAACAATCGCTGACATGGCGCCATAGTAGAAAGCTGATTTCCTACTTCGCCCTTCTGCCCGTAGCGGCAAGGACAAGGCAGAGCCTTCTGGAATATTTTGGATACCAATTCACAAGGCTAATCCAAGGGCACTCATCCACGTAAAGGAAAGTCCAGTTGTGGCATTTGCCACACCAACTGCTAAGCCCTCTGGTATATTATGAATCACTACCGCCAGATAAAGCAGCATGGTCTTTGATAAGGGTCTTTGGGGATTCAAAATCCCTTCCTTATCACTCATCTGTTGATTCAAATGCAGGTGGGGAACCAAATAATCAATAAAGCGGATAATTAAGCCCCCGACAATAAAAACCAACAGCCGTCGGCAACCAGTAAAATCTGTTTGCAGCCATTGACTGGCTATAGCCAAATGAAAGGACAAGCAAAGACCAGACTGCAGCTGCCGTCATAATACCCGCTGCCAAGCCCATCATCATATCCATGAATTTTTGATGAATGGTTTTGACAAAAAAGACCAAACTAGCACCGATAATGGTACAAAACAGGTGAATAAGCCAGCTAATAAAGCTTGCATTACTGGTGATAGAGATGAAAAAAATGACATCTTATACCTCAATAATCGATAATAGTTGAGCAACTGTTCAACTATTACCATTATAGTTGAACAGTTGCTCAATTGTCAAGGAAGAAAGTAAAAAAGCTATGAGAAATCCCCATAGCTAGGTGGGTATGTTTATTCCCATTACCTCCTAGTCTATGGAAACAAACACATACCTATAGGGTATTCTACTCACTCTGATACCTATCCTACCATATAAGAAAAATAGTTCCACAAACCATCATAGTGATATCTGAAAATAAAAAAGGGGGGCCAAAACTATTCCCACAGACACCTCACATGCAGGAACATTTTGAACCTCCACTGAGTATGTGGAAATAAATTTCAGACATTACTGCTATCAATAATACTATCTCAACTCAGACTGTTAGATTTATACTTCACTCAAAATTCAAAAAAGGCTTAATATCAAGCCTTTTGTAAACCCTGAAACGGTAGACTATATCTTTTTCTCTCCAGTAGTCCCAAAACCTCAACATGTTCTTATATCTAACTTTTCCTTCTATAAATTGACTCAAGTTAAATTTCGTGTATTAGAGAAATTGAAATATTCTCTTTCTAATCTATAACTATACCTATTCCGTTCGAGTTTCAGCTAAATATATTCCCCATTCAGCTAATTCTTCAGGCGAATCATAAACAGTTTTTTCATTACTTTCATAGATTTCAGAGATTCCTGGCGAGGTCTTAGAAAAAGTTTTCCAAGCAGTCACTAGTTCTTCTACAAATTGAATATTATGAGGTTCAAAAAAGTCATTAAATTTCGATAGTTCTTCACTATAAATTGTCACAACATTATAGCTATCAAGCATAATCTCATCATGACTTTTATGCCCACCAAATCCAAACTTACTTAATCCATCATTAATAAGCAAATCACCGTATCTAATCAACAGTACTAGGCATTCCTCTCTTGAACAACCATCAATATAATAAACATCCTTATGGGATTCCTTGATAATATTCTTTGCTATCACTTTTTCTCTATCAATACTAACAGGCAATTCCAAAATAAAAAACAAGGGCTCGTCATGAATCGCAATAAAGTGTTGAAAAACCTCTAATATTTTTTCTGCGTGTACATTCGCCATCAAATGATGTTCAGTTAACTTTGTAAATGATTCAAATAGGCTTTCTACCAAGCTAACTTGATGAACTTTTACTAAATTCAACATTACACATCCTACAGAAAATTAAAACGGTAACTTCTCAAAGTAACTTCCACTTTCCTGACCAAAGTGGAAATTAGTTTGGGAATTTACCTAAAAATTAAAACTCAAGCTTTGCTAAGAAATTCATCACAACAATTACAAATTTCCTCAAGACCAAATCTTGGCTAAGTTTCATATATAAGAGGTGATGCATTAATTCCCAGAAAGCCATGCTCATAGGTAATAAATGTACCTCCTACGTGTAACTGGAAATATAAACTCAATAACACCACCTATCGGACCAAAACACTCAACTTCTGCTCTCAGTCTGATACTTCCTCATATATCAAAAAAATCTTACAATCAAGGCTTTTGATTACCCCTTTCGTTACAAGGGTTCTAGGCTTTTACCAGCAAAGCTACACACTCGACGTGCGCTGTTTTCTTTATTTGTACACTTTTTTTCGTCATCGGTTACGGCATTAAAACACAATTTATCATTTTCTATTTTAGCATTCTTCCTTTTAGATTTGTAAGATTTTGCATCTTTAGTCGAAGAATCTCCTGTTTTAAAAATTATAGTCAACATTGCTGGATCAATTTCTCCATCAGAATTTATTCCGCCTACTATAATTTTTTCTACGATACTTTCAAAAATGTCCTTGTCAAACTCAGTCAAAGTCTTTTGTGAAGTTAAAATTTCTTTAAAATTCTCTAATCTACTTTTTATATCAACTTCTGATTTTAAAGTTACTTCTAAGTTTACTTTTTCTTCTAAAAGTTTTTCTTTCTCAATTTGTATTTGATTAAATTTATCTTCATATACAGAATCACTTATTTTTCCATCAAGATTCATTGAAACTAATTTTTCTTCTTTTTTGTACAACGAATTTAATTTACTAACTATCTTATTCAATTCCACTTTTAAGGTATCATCAGTAAGCTCTTCTTTTATAATTTCAAGAAAGTCTTCAGTTAGGTTATGATTTTCATAAAACAACTGTTGGTAGCTCTGTAAAAAAGCATTTTCTATTGCTTTTTCCTCTATTCCTTTACTATGAGTGCAATACTTTTTACCTCTCTTTATAGATGTTGTACAGTGCCAAATAATCTTTTTGTACTCTGAACTAGAGTGCCAACTTCTTCTAGACAGAACAGTACCACAAAAACCACATTCCAATCTACTGCTAAAAGGGTACATTCTTGAATATCTTTCTCGTTTACCTTTTGTATTTGCTATGGTTTTCTTGTTACCTGCTCTTCGTAATCGAATTTCTTGCGCCTGTGTAAAAGTTTCTGGACTAATTATTGCATCATGATTATTTTTAATGTAGTATTTATCTTCTTCACCAAAATTTATCAAACGTCTTTTACTAATGGGGTCAACCGTGAAAGTTTTTCCCATTAGAATATCACCTTTATACTTCTCGTTTTTAATAATTCCTAAAACTGTTGTATCTTGCCAGTGATCAAGACCTCTCGGAGTTTTATAACCTAGTTCATCCAGTTCTCTAGCTATTGCCTTACCCCCAATACCATCAATGTATCTTTCAAAAATATAACGTACTATCTTGGCTTCTTTTTCGTTTATTGATATTGACTTTGTATCTTGATTATAGTCATAACCAAGACAACCTTGAAAACCAATAAGTTCTCCACGTTGCATCTTCATTTTTAAACCTTTTTTAACATGGGCAGATGTATTTTCAACTTCCTGTTGAGCCACTGAACTTAATATCGTTAATAGTAACTCACCATCCATAGTTAAAGTATCAATGTTTTCTTCTTCGAAAAATACTCCAATTTGTTTATCTTTAAGCAAACGAACATATTTGAGAGTATCTAATGTATTTCTAGCAAAGCGAGCAATGGCTTTGGTAATGATATAGTCTATTTTTCCATCAAGGCAATCTGAAATCAATCTTTGAAAATCTTGTCTTTTTCCAACTTGAGTTCCTGAAATCCCTTCATCAGCATAAATGTCAACCAAATTCCAATCTTGGTGCTGTGATATATACTCTCTATAATGACGAACTTGAGAATCATAGCTATTTTTTTGATCATCACTATCGGAACTAACACGACAATATGCTGCTACTCTCCTCGATAAAGAACCACTATTATCATTTCTTCTAGTTACTAAAGGATTTGCTTTTATAATTTCAACGTTATTTGACATGGCTTAACCTCCTATTTCTCTGCATTTATTTTACCGCAACCAATAAAAAAGGTCAGCTAATTTGTGTATATTTTACGCAGTTTCAGCTTTATTTTTTCATATTCTTTTTCGCTAATAAGTTTTTTTAAAAATAATAGATTTAGCATCTCTAGCTCGACTATATAATTTTCTAAATTTGATTTCAAAAAATCACTTCCCTTTTATCTTTTATCAATCTCCTCCATGGCATGACTGATGAAGTCATCATAAGAATTTCACTTGCTGCTCTTTTACGTTGGCAGCCTGAACGGTCAGAAGTATCATTGTATATCATTTGTATCATGGCATATAAAGTATCGCTCTATTTTATTGATGGTTTTAATATCGCTCTTATCATGGCGAGCCATTCAAATCTGCTCCACAAATGAGGAAAGTACCATTTTGGACTATTCAATTGTCAATGTGCTTTCTTAATCTACTACTTTTTGGAGTAATGGTCTTCTTTATTATCCACTCGACCTACAAGGTAGTCTAGACTCACCTTATAAAAATCTGCAAGTTTGATAAGGTCATTTATAGAGATTAGCCTGCTACCAGCTTCCATTTTAGAATAAGATGATCTTGTACAATTCAAAACGATTTTCGCAATATATTCTTGTGTCAAATCATCATCTTCACGTAAATCTCTAATCCTTTTCAACATTTGTTGTCTCCTAAAACAAGTATAATATAGTTATTTTCTTATTTTTAAATATGTGACAAATTGGCACATGAAACTATTCTATATATACTTTTTAGGAAACTGTTTACTCTAAATGTATCTCATTTTCCTCAATAGATTTCATATTTTGTTTTTTCTTATATTTCTTTATTGTTTTATTAAACATTTCAAATAAATTTATTGCTTCTCTATGTTGTTCCTTCAGTTTTTCAATTCTTCCTTTATAGAAGTATAAATCCTTCTCTATTATATCTACTGAACTTTTACCTTGAATACTATTTTCTAAATTGCTAGAACTATTTGTCGTATCATTCAACAATACTTCTTCTAAATTAGTTAAATCATTAATTTTATTTTGAACTTGTTCAATCATATTCTCTAGATATGATATTTGGGCAATGAAATCATTTGTTATATCTCCAAAATCATTCGGACTATTTTCCTCAGATATAAGAAAATCTAATTGTTCTATTTTTTCTTTAATTTTGCTAAGAGGAATTCTTCTATACATATACTGCGGTTCATACTGAACATTAAATTGCCTAATCAAAGTTTTACCTTTTATAAAGCGATTTTTTTCTGCTGAATCTTTATGATATACATAGTAAGAACTAGTTTCTCTGAGAAATACTTTAACTTTTTCTTCTTCCATATTGATTTGAATATTTGGTACAAAAATAAGTCCTTCTTGTCGGATACCAAACTGTACCTTAATGTAAATTCCATCGTCTACTACTTCTTCTATTTGATTAAGATTCAACTCTACTTCAAACTCATGAACAGTATCCCTATTTCTCTTGAAATCTTGATAGGATTTCCATAACACCTCTTCTGTCGACAACTCTTTTTCTTTAATTAGCTTTTCTTTATTGTAAAGTTCAACTAAATTTTTATTATCTAAGACAAAAGTTTCATTTTTGTTATTAAAATAGTCTTGAAAATAACTAACACTGTACTGATTCGTTTTTCCCAATTCCTGTTCTGAAAGCTTAATCCCATTAAATTCAAATAGAACATGTTTTTCTTTCGGAATTATTTTTAAGTCAAAAAATTCTGCTTGTTGAATCAATTCATTCATATTCTTCATTTTCGGAAGTAGAAATTCTAAGATGTTTATAATTTCCCTTTGAACAAACTTTTGCTTAAAATAAGTTTCATTATAAGGTTGTTTTCTATTCAATTTATCATCACGTATGACTTGTTTCATATTTGAATCAGTCATAAAAAAAGTAACATGCTTGTGTCTAAAATCAATTTTTAAATGTAAAGCTTTTGCTTTTTTCCTGAAATCTTCAAAATTTTTCGAGTTCTCTATTAGAAAATATACTCGTTGTTTTATTTCATATTTGTAATTGGTTTTTCGATAAACTTCATACTGACGATGCGAATAACGATTTTCTATAATCTTTGCACCTGCAATTTTTGAGAGACGATCTGAAACCATTCGTAGATTACGTTCTGACTTATAATTCCATAGAAACTTTTTATCAGAATTCTGATCAATTGAATTTAGAATGATGTGATTGTGGATATGACCTTTATCGACATGTGTTGCTACGATAAAACGAAATCTACCTCCTGTCAACTCTTTAACTGTCTCATAACCAATCCGATTGATTTGTTCGGGAGTAAGATGGTCATCTGGAGAAAAAGACTGAATGATATGATGAGAATGAATTTTTCGTTGATTTACTTCTTGCCTATCATGACGAAATTCATAAAGACCATCATTACTTAAAAAATTATCATTGTACATCTTCACTAGTTCTTTATAACTAGGAAAATCTAAATAATTTCTCATACCAAAATCTGAAACTAGTGCTAGATTTTTTGTTTTACTTGGATTCAAAATATATTTGATTAGTTTACTACGATAATTTTTTCCATGAATCGCAAAGTGTTTAGTGATGACCATAAAATTTCCTCAATTTTTCAGATTGAATAAGAAAATCTTTCTCCACTTCTACTATTAACTCTTCTATACCTTTTCTCAATTCATTTAACTCAACTTCCGTTATTAAATTCGAATAATTTATGCTTCTGGCTATTTGATTAATATTATTTCCGATTCGTTTTAATTCAAAAATCAAATCTTGATAACCAGTTGTATCAATGGTGATGAAATTCATGCCAGGGTCAAGTAGGGTTCGTCGAGCATATTCTGAAAAGGATAAGCAGTTACTTTTTGAGATATTTTCATTTAATTTGACTAATTCGAGATCAGATAAAAAGACTTTTTTTAAATTTGTTCTATATCGGTGTTCCACTCTACCACCTCATGTATTTGTTACTAAAATCTTCACTAAGAGGACTTGTTTTTTCTACCTCTTTAATTAATTCTTGAATACAAGTTAACAGAATAGAAACATGTTCTTGAGTAACCTGATGATTTATTTTAGCAATTATTAATATTTCATGAACATCACGGCTAATTTGTTCCAACTTTTGATTTTTCCAAATGTTGAACCATTTTTCCATCTGTTTTTGTCCATCAGACAATAGTAAGCTTTTACGGAGAAAATCAGAAAAATTATCCTCTCCTTTCTCTCTCATTAAATCTAATATTTGTTTTTCTTCCGTTTCTGTTAAGCGAAATTGTTTCCGAATACTACGTATATCTCTTTTCATATGACTTTTCCTCCCTCATTGATACCTGTACTGACAATGTAAGCTTACAGACACTGTCAGTACATTTTTCAAAATAGATTCAACATTTTTGTAAGGCTTTGCGAGCTCAGATATTGTGTCCACAATATCCCAAAAATCATATCGCCTGCCATTTCAAACCTCACGGTTTAAAAAACAAACGATATGAAAATGTGGTGGCACGCCCCCAAACCCCCAAGATAAATCTAAATTAAAAAAAGTATAACAAATACTTTTTGATAAAATTATCACAGAAAAAAGAGCCCTATCGGACTCTTACAAATTAAAACAATGTCTCTGATATTCATACTGCCTAATCCCACTACTATCTTTGTTCATCTTGATAGAAAAAACAAAGTAATGATCACGATTGTCTAAAGATTTGCTTTTGTTTAATTTAAAATAATGTTTCTGAGACATAGCCATGGTGCGTAAAATATCATCAGTGATAAATGTTAATGGTATATCTAAAGCAGAATACTTGTAAAAATCTGACTCAAACCTTAAATAAGAATCAGAAAAATAATCTAGCTGTAATTTATCATCATATAATTCTTTACGATTCATATAAATCTACCCCTTCTATCTGTATATCGAGTATATCTTCCCATCTTAATCGAAGAAAACCAGAGTCTGATTTAATGGATATAGACTCTCTCCCAATCTCTTTAACAATACCCGATACTACTTTTCTTCTATTTGAGAGCTTACAAACAAAAGTTGCTGGGAATACATTCGTATAAAGTTGACGAACAAATAGAACTTTCTCTTCCATTGATAGGGAAATGGAGATGTCTTCTCTATTTTTTTCTTCCCAAAGAGAACTGGAATGTTCTGACAAAAAGAATCCCATCCACTTAGCCATCCCACGGTCTTGATACTCTCTTGCAGACAAAAAAGGTAAATAAGAACGATTCATCATTTTAGTCCATCTAATCCTCCAGCTGAATGACCACCAATGAGTTTACTTCTTGCGATTGTTCTAGAAGCTTGATCCAGGGCATTCCCTTTCAATAGTGAAGTAAAACCAAATTCTGTTCGAATAGCATCAATTGCGGACTGGAGCCTTTCTTCTTTTTCTATTTTCTCAACATCATCAAATAATGAAATCAATCCAAATGATTCATCTACTAAACCTGAATAGCTCACTGCAACACTTCTGATAGCTCCTGAAGTATATTTAGTGTGAAATAACTTTAAAACATAGTTTGTAAGTAGTGCTGTTTGATTGGTTGGTTCAATCTTCATTTGAGTATGAATAGATCGTTTCTGTTCCACTTTAGAATACCCTAAGTGTATAGAAACTACAGTTGCTTTCTTACCAGCTCTTCTCAATCTAACTGCAACTTGTTCTGCCATCTCACGAAGTATGATTTCAATATCTCTTTGTTTGACATAATCTCTAGGTAAAACTTGAGAGTTCCCTATTCCTTTTGACTTTGGCTTATAAGGTTTATGAACATTACTTTCATCAATCCCATTAGCATGAAACCATAACTCTAAGCCCATGATACCAAGCTCTTTTTTAATCAAGTCAGGATTAGCCTTAGCTAATTCTTTAATCGAAAAGATACCTAAACTATATAATCTCTTCTCCATCCGATTCCCAATTCCCCAGAAATCTGTCATTTTAGGGATAGACCATACTTTCTTTTCAACATCTTCATAGGACCAATTGGCTCTCATTGTCGGAGTCTTTTTAGCTTCATTATCTAGTGCTAACTTTGCTAATAAGGGATTGGCATTAGACATACCAACCGTTGAATAGATTCCTGTTTTTCTCCAAATCTTTTTTTGAATAGCAGCTGAGATGATGTCTAACTTATCTTTTCGACTAATACTTTTATCAGGCACAAAATAATTTAATGAACTTGTTAAATCAATAAAACCTTCATCAATTGAGTAGGGATAAATATCGTCTGGTGCTGCAAAATCTTGAAAGATTTTTTGAATCTCCATATTGACTGCAATATAAGTATCCATTCTCGGAGGAACAATCACTGTTGATTTTGCCCACTCTTCTATATAACGGACATAGTCTATCGTTGTTGGTAACCCTTGCTTTCTAGCATTATAGTAAGAGAACTTTCTAGTCTTTACATCAAATGGTAAATCATAGGAACGTCCAACATTTGATTTCCCAAATACCTTCTTAAACATAGGAGAGGAGGCAAGAATTAAACCCGCAGAATTATCTGCAAGACTCATAACACAAAGCGAAGTCTTAAGTGGGTGTAATCCTCTATCTACACACTCTACACTTGCGTAAAAAGATTTCATATCAATAAAGGCAATATCACTTTTATGTTCGAGACTATAATCAAACCAAGTCATACTCAGTCCTCTAAAGGCATAAAGTTTCCAACAATTTTCCCTATGATACGAGGATTCTCATCATAAGGCGCAAACTTATCTGAATAGTTTCGATTGAGTGAAACTAAACGAAGTCCATTTTCTTCACGATAGACTTTCTTGATATAGGTTTGACCATCCCAATCGATGGCATAGATAGCTCCATCATAATCAAATCCTGTTTGCTTAATAAGGGCTACAGAACCATTTTCATATGTCGGTTCCATCGAATTACCAAACACCCATGATGCAAAGTCATAATCAAATTGACGATTAAAGTAAACTGTATCGTAATTACCATCATCAAAGTAAGCTGTTCCCGTACCAGCTGATAATTTTTCGTAGACCTTATAGGCAAAGCGTTCAGGAATGTCTACAACTTTAGAGTTTTGTTTGTTCAACAATTCTGTAGCATAATGAAGTGTTGCTTCTTGATTCCTTTCCGTTAGTCTGAGATAGGTTTCAACTATTTCATACTCTGATTCAAAATATCGAAGATCTACATTCAAAATCTCACTCAATTTGCTTAAATTGTTTTGATTAGGCTTTGTTTTACCTGATTCCCAATTAAAGTATGAGGCTCTACTAATTCCCAAACTGGATGCAAGTTGAGATTGAGATAATCCTTGACTTTCTCTTTTTCTTTTTAATTTAGTAGGTGAAAACATTTGTTCTCCTTTTGTAAGTTTATTAACTAACAAAAAGGATACCATAGCTTGTTGAAAAAATCAAGAGTTTAATAACCCTCAAGATTTAAAATAATCATAAACTGCGCTAAGTTCATACTTATATTGTTAGGAAATCATCACTGAAGAATGCTAAAACTTTTGAAAAAATATGAAGAAGAAAATAAAGAATATAAAAAAGGATCGTTATTTTTTAATTAACGATCCAATAGACTTTATTTTAAAAATCTAACTCTACAAACCATTTCAATTAGTTAAATCTTTCAATCTTTCTTCTCCAGATTTAAGCATCTCTTTCTCCACTTGATTCCATTCTCCAAATAGTAAATCATGAAGAACGGTTGCTGCTGAAGTTGTATTTTCTTTTGAATCATATACACAACTTCTATCTCGTTGGTAAATTTGAATTCTTTCAAAGATAGCTAGTTCTTCCAATTGTCGTGTATTATCAACTAGATGATTTACAATGAAATCATGATGTTCTTTTGGTGTTGCACGTGCTTGATTTGGATTGATAGCGTATAGTTCTTCGTATCGGATAAGGGTGCTCAGATAGGACAGCTTAGGCTTTGTCGCAATCAAGGCTAATTGTACTTCATATCCCTTATTTTTCAAGAGTTGTGCTGTTTTCTTTGGAACATCAATCGTTCGTAAAGTTCCCTCTATCAAAAGATTGTATCCCAAATGACTCAATTCTGTTACTAAAGACTCTACCATTTTACCTGCAAAATCTTTGGTGTATTCTACACTATCTTTGCCATATTCTTGCTGCAGTTCTAAATAGTGTGGATGCTGAGAACGAAAACTATCGCCATCTATGATAACAATATTTCCTTGAAATTCTTTCTGTTTAATACGATGAATTGTAGTCTTGCCAGCACCACTTTGCCCTCCAAGCAAAATCGCTATAGGTTGCTTACTGGACTTTCTTCCTCTTGTCAGAGAACGAAGATTCCGTGCTAGAGCATGTTTGAATTCACTATCAGTATAATCTTGGATTTCCATTAAGCTACCATCCGTTTTTCAGATATCTCTAACATGCGCTCAATTCCATCCAAATAGCCGCTATATCTCTCTATTTCATCAAAAGTTTCAACTAAATAGATATTCGTATGAATCAAGTCAGATAGATCATCACTCATTAAAATCCAAGGATTAGATTCATCATCAATGCTAATTCCCTGACTATCTTGATAACGATAGAGTCGAGATAATAGATTAGCACCTCTTTCTTTCACTATTTCAATTTTTAAAGTCAATTCATAATCTTCAACAGGATTAAGCATTTTGTCTTCTCCTACAATATCGACATAAGATACATTAAACTTTTGACAAATGATGTCTATTAGCTCCGTAGAGACTGAACTAGTTCCATTTTCATAACGACTCAAGCTATTTCGAGAAATTCCTATAATTTGGGCAAATTCGGGTTGTGTTAAGTCGTGTGTTTTACGTAAGGATTTTATGTTCTTTCCAATCATGGCAAACTCCTTTCATTTGATAATACCATTATAACATTTAGAAAAATTTAACGCACCAATTTTGGTGCGTTATTGACTATTTTTCCTAAATCTCTCTAAATTCTTCTCCAATTGTTCCTTATGAAGTTGATTTTTAGCTTCCTTTAATGTGTCGTCCAATGTTTCTTCCCTATAAATTGATTCTGTTTTTACTTGTTCTGATTCTTGATCTGGAGTGAAAATGATATCTAACAGTCTGTCAATTTTTTCAAGATTTTGGACGGGCATATCAGATAGTCTATGAATTAGCTTCTTAAATACATCACTATTGTCTTGTTTTTTCTTAAAAAATGTTGTAAACATCTATAACCTCTCAAAAAAAGCAGCCTTTTAAGACTGCTTAGTGTAATTCCGAAATCGCATCATAAATGGACTGCAATTTCTTATTATCTTTATTCTTTGTGTCAATCAACGTATGTAGCTCTTCAATTTTCTTTTGACTGCTTTGAATATCGCTATTGTTATCCGCAATAAGTCTTTTAAGATGTTGCTGATAACTTGTAGTGATATCTGTCTCTTTTCCTGTTCTAACCTCTGTAACTTTGGGTTTAGAACTAGAATTCGATTCCGTCACAGGTGCTTGTTTTCGCTTTTGAAAAGCTGCTTCATAGTTTACATCATTACCTCCTTGATGATTTCCAAATAAGGCCGCAATTTTATCTGAATCCACTTGATTTTCTGATTTACTTTCTAATGGTTGATTAAAATTCCAATCTTTTGTCATTCACTCATTTCATCCTTTCTAAATTCAGAATCATCGAATTGTCTTTCTCTACCGAAGGCATGGTCAAGAGCTTCTTCAAAACTCATCTGACTGATGCTTTGACGCCTTTTGAACGTCGCAAACATCGCTGTCTCCAGTTGCTCTTTGTAAGCAGCGAGTTTTTCTGTCTCTCTTGCTACCTTGTTTTCTTGCCTAGTGACCTTTTCTTCTAGGCGTTCAATAATGGTCATATACGATCCTCCTTCATTTTAATATTAGCTAAAACATCTTGATTTTGTTATCACAATTCTAAACATTGAGAGATTTGTCTTACTGGTTGATTCCCCAATGTCTCTTTTACAGTTTCAAGCATACATTGTAAATCTGATTTCTTTTCTCTAAGAATATCGTTCCAGTCTATCTTTACTTTCCCAGATTCATTATCAGGTAAATCTAGGAAAACAGGAAATCCTGATTGAGATAACTTATCAGAAAAATCTTTTCCTGCATCATCACAATCTACCGCAAGTGTCAATAAATCTGGATGATTATCAAAATAGCTGGTTGTATCACGAATTGTATTGATTAAAGGCAATAACTTTGAAGGTATTACTGTATCTAAAAATTCCAACTTCTGATTTTCTTCAGCTATCAGTCGTAAAGTTTGATAAGCGACAACAGACCTTTTTAATCCCTCCATAGATACCAAACGAACATCTGATAGACTTTGTTGATGCAGTTCGTAATAGCTCATCAAGTCGATGAACGATTCACAAAAGACCAGTCTATTTGGTTTACCAATGTCAAAGGATATTCCAATATGTCCATGGCTTCCTTTTAGAATCGTTTTTAACCTCTTTCTAGAAAGAGCGGGATTCTTATAAATCCCTTGTAAGCTTGCTGCCTGCAGTTTGTGACGATGATCAAAGCTTTTAAAAACAATAACAGGTTCAACAGTTTCATTTGTTTTCCAACTGGCTTGTGCCATCAAACCTTGTTGAATCATCTTTTGTATGATTTCTTCTGAAATTCCTCTACATTCTGTTAAGTAATATCTGGCCAGACCACAGTTAGAATCTTCTATTCTCTTTAAAGGATAATAAAATGGTCTCTCTCTTTTTTCTTGAACAGCTTCTTTTTGAAAAGGTTCTTCAGAAAGAAAAGCTAGAGTTTCTTTAAAGGAAATTCCCTTAACAAGTCGAACAAAATCAATGACATCACCTTGAATATCTCTTGAAAACCATTTAAAAGTATTGGTAGTTGAAAAAATCCGGAATGAATCGTGTTCAGGATGTTCATAGACACTGCTAGAAACTTGTTTAAAGGAGATACCTAATCGATTGGCTACATCAAGAATTGAGATTTGCTTACATTCTTCTATTTCCATGCAATATCATCATTTTGTCGTAGTATTTGGCAGTGATGGTATTGATGATGATTCTTCTAAAGTTTTAGGAGTTGCCTTATCTAAATCATCTAACCCAGATTTCCAAACCTGCACTTGATTGACCAATAACTTACCAGGTAGTTTAGAATAGGACAATTTAACCGTTCTTGTTTCTGTCTGATTGGTCTTTGATTGGTTGGCATTCTTTAAATCGGATACATATGTTACATTATAAGAGACCATGGCAATGGCTTGATTCGTAGTCTGATTGACAAAGATATCAGCTTTTTCAAAATGATAATCCAAAATATAGTCCTTATACACTTGGTTCATGGCATCGTTTTGACTTGTCAATTCTTGAGAATATGCCGATTCAGTCATATAAGGTTGAATACGTGTATTATTTTCTCCGAGCTTTTCTTTCGTATAATACTGTGTCAAAAATTCTTTTACAGTATCCGATGACAAAATACTTGCCTTATCTTCTGCTTGTTTGTCTTCTACAAGTTTAGCTGCAGCCAATTCAATCTCTTTACGACTTTGTTTAGCAGTAGAATGTTGACCAGCAGTATATCCCATCATGAGAATAAAGCTAGTTGCGGCTACTGCTCCAACACTAATTAAGGCTTTAGTTTTGACTTTATTTAACATCTTAGACCTTCTTTCTATAAAAACTAGGTCAAGAATAACAAAAAGAACTTGTAAGTTTTATCACATCACAACGCAGGGTAATTCCTATATTTCAGGCGCAAAATCGTACAGTTCAGAGAAAAATATCAAAACTAGCTGTCTTCAGTTTATAATATAAATATGAACAAATTAAAAGAAGAAAATTTGAGAAGAGCTCTTTCTCATATTGAACGACATAAACAAGCCATAAATACAAGTAATAATAGTGAGGATAATGATTTTCATAAATTATTGCTCCAATTTAGCTATGAAGTATATGAAAGAATCAAGGCAAATAAAAAACCTTATCCGAATTTAGATTCAGATAAAGTCTTTTAACCGGATAACAAGTTTACATATTTTCCTTATTTTTGGACTTTATGAAATGCCAACTGAATCCTAGAAACAACATTAGATTGATGAAAAGGTACACAGCCGTAAAACTAGTTAAACCATGTTGTCTGAAATCATCAAAGTATAAAGTAGGTTCAGTAAAGAACAGATAAATTCCATAGCCCTCCACGAAAATAAGAAAACTGACAAAACCAATCAGGAAAAGTCCACTGGCAATAAGAAAGAGTCTCCATAAAAGAATGAGAATTCCTCCTACTGCTAAAAAAATTACTGGGATAAGGAGTAAATCATTCATGACTTTCTCCTTTCTAGTCAATCAATTGACGATAATGGGTGGCAAGAGAGGAATCAAACTCTTCTAATTTTTGAACCAAGTCCAAATAATCCTCTTTTTCATGTTCTTCAAACTCCACATCTCGTTGATTCTGAAGTGCGATTTCCAATTGGCTAGTGAGTTCTCGTATAGAAAAACTGTAATCCCCCGTCACTTCCTCATAATGTTCCTTTAACTCCTTGTAGGCTTGGTATTCTTCAGGCGTTTGAAATCCCTGTACCAAGGCCTCTTCTAACTGATAGTAGGTATCTTCCATCATAATCGTTACCTCGTTTCTTTCTATCTTTATTCTACCGCGCTTTTCTTTTTTTGTCCGCTATTTATATATATTTTTTAATCTAATTCAAAAGAAAGTTGTTCTTGCTTTTCTTTTCCTTTTTCGTGGAATTGCCTTAAGGCTTGATCAATAATATCTAAATCCGTTTCTGTTTCAATCAATGGCGCGAGTACATCGTATTCGGCCTTTTTAATTTGATAATCCTCTTCCTTTGGAAAATTTTTCTCAATTTCTACCTTAGCAGTAGTCCATTTATCCTTTAATTCATCCAATAAGCTCTGAGTTTTCACTTGGTCCTCCTTAATGTGATCAATCGTATGCTGAAGCCTTTGAATTGTCCCCAAAGGAGAATACAAATCTAAACTGACAGAATACTGATTTTCTCCTACAATCTTAACAGAGAAGGTTTCAGGAAGAGGTTGATTTGTTGGAAGACTAAGCATTTTAATGTCAAATCCTCGATAACTAGCTAGGGTTCGAAATTCTTTGCTGTCAGCTTGATTATGACGGATAAGACGGTGTAGGGATTCCCCTGCTTCAGCTCGTTGCTCAAAAGCTTGTTTGCCTACTGTCATAGAAAATGCCTGGTCTTTCGACATTTCAGACTGTTGAATGTCGCCTTCATACTTGCTTAATCGTTTCTCAAGAATGGGGATATTTTCTTCACAGTAAGAGACTGTATGACGATAGTGATCCTTGCTACGTTGAAAGGCGCGTCTTTGATTTTCTAATAGAGTTAGATCATTCTCTAGTTCCATCTTATATTTTAGATAAGGATTACCTGTTGCTAGTGCCTTAAAATCAGAAGCTGTCATGGTCTGCTCATCAATGTCTTCTGCAGCACGAATCGGCTCCTTAGAAGTCATAATTTGCTTAATATAACGGAGTTTGTTCTCCTGAGTTGCCCATAGATAATTATCAAACGAACCTTTGGTAATATAGTGGTAAATATCCACTTCCTTGTTTTCATTTCCCTGTCGGATAATCCGTCCATTGCGTTGCGCAATATCACTTGGTCTCCACGGTACATCCAGATGATGAACTGCTTTCATCTTGCTCTGAACATTTAAACCTGTTCCTCCTTTTTCAGTTGAGGCAAGTAAGATTCGAACTTCTCCTGCATTGACCTTTCGAGACAAACTATTCTTCTTTTCATCACTATTGGCATCATGTACAAAGGCAATTTCCTTACTAGGGATTCCTCTATCAACTAATAAAGCCTTAATCTCAGAATAAACATCAAAGCCATTGTCCTTTTTCTTAGGTGTTCCAATATCTGAAAAAATCATCTGAGTAGCCTTATTTTCCATTCCCTCACGATAAATTCTCTCAACATTATCCACTACCTGAAGCAGTTTATGATTGTCTGCTAGACTATAGCTAGAGTCCAATAAACGCATATCAATAGCTAGTTTCCGTGCCTCACCTGTTATCTTTAACATGTTATCCTGGCTCGGATCAACTGTTCCACATTTGACAGCATCTGACCTCATAACTAATTCTTCTAAATAGAGTTTCTGGTTTTCAGTTAACTCACTCTCAATAGGGATAATATGAGCTTCTGGAACAGGTAAATCCAACATATCTTGTGTTTGAATGTCGGCTGTTTCTTTATATATTTTCATCAACTCAGGTAGATTGACAAACTTTTTAAATCGTTTCTTAGGTTGGTACTTATCCCCTGTAGGAGCTAATTCCATAGAGTTTTGAATTTCTCCAAAAGCACCTACCCAAGAGTCAAAATAATCAACTTGATAGCGTTTTAAGATATCTGGTTGAATATAGTTCATCATAGTATATAACTCACTAATAGAATTGGAAACAGGTGTTCCTGTCGCAAAGACAATATTTTTAAAATCATGTTCTTCCTGAATCTGTCGAACCTTCATTTCCATATCCACGTTCTTCTTAGAGGTTGTATTGGTAATCCCTGCTACATTTCCAAGTCCAGTAATGGGACGAATATTTTTAAAGTGATGTGCTTCATCCACAAAGAGAAAATCAATTCCTAAGTTCTCAAAATCAATAAAACTATCACGATTGAAACGTTGGAGTTCTTCCAATTGTTTCTCTAGACCACTTATTGATTGTTCCGCTTCTTTGACAGTATACTTGTTTTCAGAATGTGTTTTAATCTCTCGTAGTTCATTGAGTTTATCCTCGATATAATTCATCTGTCTTTCCTTACTGACAGGGATTTTTTCAAATTGAGAATCCCCAATGACAATGGCATCGTAATCTCCTGTAATAATACGTGACACAAATTGTTTTCTTCTCGCCTTCACAAAATCTTTCTTAGTGGTCACAAAGACTTTTTTAGTAGGGAAAAATTTCATGATTTCTTGGCCAAATTGAGCAGACAAACTAGAGGGCACCACATACAAGGGCTTATGAACCATCCCCAACTCCTTTAATTTAAAGCCAGCACCAAGCATAGTCAAAGTCTTTCCTGAACCTACCTCATGAGCTAATAAGGCTCTTTTTTCTTCTACGATTCTTTGAATGGCATTCTCTTGGTGAGGACGAAGACTGATGTTTTGTGCCAAGCCATCAATGACTAGATGGCTACCGTCATACTCTCGACTAACCGTTCGATTATAAAGACGATTATAGCTTTCTTCAATGACTTGTTGGACTTCTGGATACCGTGAGACAAATTCTTGAAAGAGCTCTTGTAAATGCTGCTCTTTCGCTCTTAGAACCGAAGTTTTTTCCAAATCTGTGATGGCCTTTTTCTTTTCTCCTTCCGTAACAGTCATGGTAATCGTCGGTTGGTTTGAATTTAGTAAATTCTCAAAAATCTTTCTTCCTGTATCATAACGTGAGCCACTGACTCCAAGACTACTATCTTTGGCACTTGGATAGCGATAAGCAAATGATGTCCGTAAATGAATCTGCCCATCAACAGGATTCACTTCAATGACCTGTGCAACCTCTGACGAAGACAATTCAAATTCACGATTGGTAAAACATTCAAAGGCAAATTTACCATAAACGGATTGAGGGATCCAACGTGAGCCTATTTTAAACTCAATATCTGCCAGATGAATCCGTGGAGGGCGAACAGATTCTAACAAATCTAAAGCATGGGACCAGTCATATTCTTGGTTGTTTTCCTCTACTAATAGTTGAACTACTTCTATCTTATTGAGAATGTCTCCTGATAAAAACTGATTCTTAGAAAGGTATTTTCTTTCCCCTCTTAAATAGCTTTCTGGATCCATTAAAATCTGGTCTCCTAACTCATCTAAAATAGCAGCTTGGCTATGTTCGGGATAAATTGATACCATATAGTCTAAATCAACCCCTCTACCATCCGATAAACTGGAGTTTAAGGCATCTAAAGCTGTTGATACTCTTGTAATCACTTTCTCCGGCCTAACCAATGCTTTCTCAAAGGCTAAAGATTTTTTATATTTTACTTTCTGGTCTTTAGAATCGATGTATTCATCTTCTAAACTTGCTAGTAAAGAATACTTATCGTCACTATCAAATAAGTTCCGATTGACTGAGGCATTCAAGTATCCAAATTGACTTACAAAACGGTCATAGTTACGATTGAGTTTACTAAGTAATACCTGAAAATCTGTTCTACTATAATCTTGATGGCGTTGAATTTCAATTAAGGATTGATAGGTCTCTCTTAAATCAACCATTCCCTTAATGCGACTAATGTCCTTATCCGATAAGGGACTTTCATAAAAGACCGTTTTTTTGAACAAGCCCTTATATTTCCCTCTTTTACTCGCTTCTTCTGACTTGTATACATCTAGTGCTTCCTCATCTGTCAAATGAAGTTGCACGAATCGATCTATTTTATGTACAGACAAAGAACTGTCCCAGGCTCTAAAATCTCCCTTCTCGTCTACATAATAACTAATTTCGTCCACTTTTGAACTTTTCCGAATGCCATGCGTATCTCGGTAATAAATTTGATTTCCCTCATATCCAAAAGAATAGAGCGCTAAGTTCTCACGAATACGACTTGGGATAGAATGATCCACTTTTTCTTGGATAAAAACAGGTTCTTTCAAAGAATTGTCAATTGGTTTAGGTGCCTCCACATTCTCTAATGCTTCCATAATGTCAGTAGTGAATGTTTCTGATTCCCCCTTAACATTGAGGGTTCCTCCATTAAAATTACGAACCTCATATTCACCCAAAACTTGTGTATTGTATTTCCCATCAAAATAAGGATTGATCCAGACACGCTTATCCTCCTCAAAGGGAATAGAACCACTAAAAACAAGTTCCTCTTCATTAAGATTCTTTGCTTGATCCTTTTGAAAGAAGAGGAGATCTGTAGTCACTCGAGTACCTGCAATCTTTTTAAAAGCCGTATCCGGCAACCGAACTCCCCCTAAAAAATGAGTGTTGGATTTAATCTCTTGTAAGACATTATCTGTCCGTTTATCCATTGTGCCAATAGAAGAGATAATCGAAACTTGTCCTCCATCTCTTACTAAATCAAGTGAGTGTTTGACAAAGTAATCATGAATCATATAAGGTTTATCATAGTTTTTATCTGCAATGCGAAAATTTCCAAATGGAACATTCGTTAAGACTAAATCAAAACTATTATTTTGATAGGGAACTTCTTCAAATCCTCGCACTTCAATATGGGTATTGGGGTGGAGTTGTTTTGCGATTGCGCCTGTCACGCTGTCTAATTCAACTCCATAGAGTTCTGACCTCTCTCGTATACTTCTAGGCATCGCCGCAAAGAAGTTCCCAGTCCCCATAGAAGGATCTAAAATCCTTCCTCCTTCAAAACCATCAGCCAGTAATTTTTGCCAAATCTGGCGAATAATCATTGGGTCTGTATAATAGGCTGTGAGAGAACTTTGTTTCATGGTCGAGTATTCTGATTTGCTTACTAAGCTCTTGAGAGTTAAACGTTCTGTTTCATACTTTGGATTGAGTTCATCAAAAAATTCATTGGCAAGGCCACCCCATCCGACATACTTGGCTAGTAGTTCTTGTTCTTCTGGATTTGCTTGTCGTCTCTCTTTTTCTAATCTTTTAACAAGATCAATTGCGGCGATATTCGTTTCAATTTTTTCTCGATTTGTCTTAGGATAAAAGTCCTCTAAATCATCTGGAAAAACAAAATCTTGAACGGGGACATCCGTCTCTTCTATACCTGAAATTAAAGGTTTTGTTTCCTTATCCTTTTCCTTTTCATTATCCTCTTCCAGATAGGAAAACAAATCTATTTCCTGGCTTTCACTTGGTGATTCAATCTCAATCTCTGAATCTTCTTTTTCAAGTTCTACCAGAGACAATACTTGTTCAATCTCTTCCAAACTGTTCAAGTATAAGATAGGATTCTCTTCAAATAACTGGTCGGAATCATTGAATAGCTCTAGGCGAACTAAGTCATTTAACTGTGCATTTTCAATCGAAACCAATTGAAATACTTGTCCTTTATAACTGACTTGTGAACCGATTGGATATTCAAGCAAAGCTTCTTCTACAATTTTATCTACTTTAGATAGGGAATGAACTTCCACATTTTCTTCTACCTGGCCAATATTATCTAAAGGTAAGACTGCTTCCTCTACTTGCTTAGACTTTTCTCTTTTAGCCTTTACATCATCAAAATGAGTAATAATCTTCAGCTTTTGTGTCAGTGGGAGTTGTGTGTAGTTTTCTTCATGATGGACAAGATCCGTAACGGTATTTAAAGTAGCCATCAATTCTGAACCCAAATAGGCTAGAACATCTCCCTCTTTTTCTTCAAAATGAATCTCAAGAACCTCTTTTTCTAGTTCTTTGGAATCAACCATTAGAAGAAACTCCTCTATATCTCTACTAATGCGGTCAGATAGATTATTCGCAACCCGATAGACATTGACTAAATTGACATCCTGTTTCTGATGACATACAAGCTCACTTAATGGTGTTAGCTTCTCTTTTTCAGATTTGATGTAAAATCGAGTGGAAAGGTTATAGGTTGCGACTTCTAGCACCAAGTTTTTTTCAAAATTACTTAATTGAGATAATTTACTTAGACCCGCTTGCCCAAAATTTCTTGTGTAACTTTCTAAATCTTGGTCATTATTTTCAGAACTGGCCTCTAGGAAAGAAACAATATCTTGATGAAAAGAATAGACTTGAGGTATCTCTTCTATCTTGCCCTCTTCAGTCAAAAAACTCTCTACCAAGTCCTGCCATTTCTCATCAAAATGTTGCGCTTGATAACGAAGGAATAAGTCCATTTTCTCTCTATCTTTGGGAATTGTTCCACGAAACATAGCCAATAATTGCATTACTTCCATTACTTCCATACTCGCTCCTTTCATCTATACGAAAATAGGAGAATCACATGATTCCCCTACAACTCTATCTCCATTTCAACCTCTTGAGGACTGGTTTCTAAATCACTAGACAAAAGAGAAACGGCATCTGTTCTCATGTAGTAAGTATATAAGTCTTCTAGGTCTTGTTGGTTTTCAATCCCTGTTTCAATACTAATCAGAGCCTGTATAAATTCCTTGTAGTGACTCTCCATCATATCTGAAATCTTTTGTTTCATTTCCATAAATACTGATGACGGTTCCGTTAGACTTGTTTGGTCTATGTCTTGTAAATCCTTTTCTAAGGGATTGGTTCCTTCTTCTATTTCCAATAAATCTGAACGACCATCACCATCAGAATCTGCGCTAAGAGGATTGGTTCCTAGCGCCAATTCTTGAGCATCAGTTAATCCATCTTGATCCGAATCACGTTGATAAATGGCTTCCATATACTTCCTTCTTTCCTAGTTAATCTTTTTTCACTCAAATCCTATCAAATATTCCTTGAAAGAAGTATCACAACAAAAAAAGAGAACGAGCCAAAACTGCGTTCTCCTTAAAATGTAAAACATTACTATTAAAGTAAAAAAGACGACTTACAGAACCTGTAAGCCACCTAGTCAGTCGGTTTATTCTGGTGTCTACCACCGCTTGGCCCTTGAGATTTCAAAAACTCATAAATATGTTTTGCTCATTCAAACTCATCCCCACCAAACTGACTAATTGCTGGTAAAATAGTAGTCTGAAGTTGAATGACTTTTGGGAAATAAAATTGAGGATTGACATACACCAATTTTTCTTTCTTGTTCTTATACTTTTGATAAGAAACTTTCAAACCTGTATTATCTGGTGTTTCACCGATAACATCACCCGTTAGAACTCTTGTCCCCTCAATCGCACGGCCATTATGAATGGAATATAAGGTTAAGCGACTCCCATTCTCTCCTTTTCCGTTAGTGATAATAAAAAAGGAGGACTTCTACACTTTGGCGTAAAAAGTCCTCTTTTAGAAATGTATTCTTTTTCTATTATATTATTTAATAACGCATAAAAATTTTCCTAAACAAAATATCTTACTTTCACACGATAAAAGAAATTCACATACACTTATATTTTCTATTATCATGTCATGATATTTCATATTTTTATCTCCTTACATCTTTAAATCTCCTTTATTTTGATTTTTCAAATATGAGTATCACTATGGATATTTACAAATATATAACATTGTCAGCTATCGAATTTAAAAATTCTTGGTCATGTGAAACAATGAATATTATTTTCTTATCGCTTTTACATTCGTTGATCAGATGGGATATGTTCATCATATTGCAATAATCCATTCCACTAGTAGGCTCATCAAAAAACATAAGTTTAGATTTTTTACATAGTACAGATGCAATTGCTACCCTTTGCTTTTGTCCACCTGACAAGCTCATTGGATGACGATCTTTTGATTCATATAAATCAAGTTTTTTCAGAATATTTTCAACATAACTACTTTCAATATTTTTTATTCCAAGACCTACTTCACTTGCAATAGAATCGGTAAAAAGCTGATGATTAACATCCTGCATTACAAGGGATGATATTTTTAGCCTATCTGATTTTGAAAGTCTTTTGCCGTCCAAATAGATTTCATCCTTCGATTTTCTTTCTAAGCCTATAAGGCATCTGAGCAAAGTGGATTTACCAAGTCCGTTTGTTCCTACTATGCCGTAAATTTTTCCCATTTCAAAAGAGAGGTCTTTTAAATGCAATTTTTTATCTATGCCATTAAACTTAAATTCAATGTTTTTTACTTCTAAATTTCCCTTATTTTCATTTTCGGGTACTGTAAGTTTTACTCTATTCTTATTTCTTAAACCTAACTTCTTTAGCTTTTCAGACGGTATTTTCATAAAATCTATTTGAGTATATTCCTTTTGTATTTCCCCATCTTTAATCAAAAAAACTCTATCTACAATATCCATTAGATAAAATATTCTATGTTCTGAGATTATAAGAGTTTTCCCCTTATCTTTAAGTTTTATAAGCATTTCTTTTATGATTAAAATGTTTTCTTCATCAAGATTTGATGAAGGCTCATCTAAAACAATGATTTCCGTTCCAGATATATAACTTGCAGCAATACATAAAATCTGCTTTTCTCCACCCGAAAGCTTAAAAATATCTCTATTTAAAAGATGTTCTATCGGAAACAAATCCAACATATCATTTAGTCTTTCATCCATTTGTTTTTTTGAAAGTCCTATATTCTCCAAATAGAGAAGTAATTCAAGAGTAGTATTTATATTGAAAAAGTGTGTCTTTGGATTTTGAAATACATTTGATACTAAGAGCGATATTTCGTATAATTCGAGGTTTTTAATATCTTTATTATCAATCCTGATGGTACCACCCATAGAAGCTCCATCATATCGTACAGCTAACCCATTGATAGAATTTATAATTGAAGATTTTCCGCTACCACTTTTCCCAGTAAATAATACACATTCGCCTTTTTTTACATCTAAAGAAATGTTTTTTAAAACTTTAGGAGAATTTCCATAAGATAGAGATAAATTTTCAATTTCTACCATAAAGCTCCTCCTATAACCATAATCAGTATTGAAAGCACATAAACAAAATCAACTGTTTTCGTTTTGACGGATATGTACCTAGTTTTTTTAACAGGATTTTCAATACATTTTGTTTCTGCTGCCTTTGCAATATCATCAGAAATATTAGAAGACATAACAAGTAAAGGCACAATTACATACTCGATGTATGAAATTGGATTTTTAAATGTAATACCCCTTATTTTCATAGCAAGTTTTATATTGTGACTTTCTTCCCTAAATGAAGGAAAAAACCTAAACATTACAGCAATTGGTATAGAAACAGTACGAGGTAAATTCATTTTATCCATTGAGGATATTACACTTCCTACATCCGATGTTTTTAAAAAAAAACTTCCCGCACTAAATGGAAGATAAAACATCTTACATACAGCAAATAGCATAAAAAACATCATTAAAATCGCATTCATATTTCTAATTACATCAAGATTAGGTATCAAAGAAAGAACCCCAAAAAATGATATGTTTTTTAAGGCTTCTTTCTTAAATCCATTCATTAAAAAAAGAAATGAAATAAGAAGCACAATTCCCCATTCAAAATAGGTATTTACTTTATAAAATACAGCAAATCCAAGTGAAAAACTTACTAAAATTTTACTAATTGGATTGGGATTATATGGATTGTCTAAAGAAACGAGCATTATACAATACCAGCTTTTTCGAAATGCTTTTTCAAAAAGACTTTACCGATATATGCGCCGAGTATCCCGCCGACAACAGCACCGATATATACTAATACCATACTTCGATAATTCAAAAGTGCTATGAGCTTCATTATATAATCGTGACCCATACCGCCTGTTTCCGCCAGTTTAATAACCTTGTCTTTAGCCAACAAAACTTGCATAAGGAAACCACAAATCCAAGTGTTGAATACGGCAAATGAGAGCATATTAAATTTAAATGATTTATATTCTCCTTTTTTTCTTAAAAGTTCCGCAATTGCCATACTGATTACAGCATGTATCAATATTACATATGTATTTCCCATTGCAATTGCTAAAAGACTACAAATCAACCCAAGTATAAATAATCCCCATGATTTTTGAACTTTTGCCATAAAGAGCATTATAACTATTCCTGTTATAATGCCTGCCAGTGTAGGGTATGCCAAGTATAAAATCGGTACAATACCAATCATTCCCGAAGCAAACATAAGTACAAAATATATTACTGTAAATACACCTATCGTAACTAAATCTTTAATTCTTAATTTTTCCATTTTTATATTTTCCTTCTAAATAAGTTTTCACTGAATATTTGATTTTCTAAGCATTGCTTTATAAAATTCCGAGCTTTTACAAAGTTCTTCATCTGTCCCTATCGCTTCTATTTTTCCGGCATTTAATAAAACGATTTTGTTTGCATTTCTTATTGTTCTTAATCTATGAGCAATAACAATTGCCGTTTTTTCTTTTATAAGTTCGGATAAAGCCTCTTGAATTAGACTTTCATTTTCAACATCCAGAGATGCTGTAGCCTCATCAAGCAATATGATTGGTGCGTCTTTTAGTATTGCCCTTGCTATTGAGATTCTTTGTCTTTCTCCGCCTGAAAGTCTTTGTCCGTTTTCACCTATTACTGTATCTATTCCATCCGGCATTTTGTCTATAAATTCATAACATCTTGCTATTTTAGCCGCTCTTATAATCTCTTCATCTGTAGCATCTTTTTTACCGATTTTTATATTATCTTTTATGCTTGAATTAAAAAGAGTAACATCTTGGAAAACGATAGAGAAATTTTTAAGGAGTGTTTCCGGATCAATTTTACCGATGTCCTCTCCCCCTATCAAAATCTTTCCTTTATCTATATCCCAAAATCTTGCAGCAAGCTTGGTGAGAGTTGTTTTTCCGCTTCCGCTTGAACCGATTAGCGCAGTGATTTCACCCTGCTTTGCAGTAAAGCTCACACAATTTATTACAGAATAATCATCATATCCGAAATAAACATCCTTGAACTCAATATCGTAATTTTTAATGTCAATATCTTTTTTGCCTTTTTGAACAGGCATGGTCTTTATTTCCTTTATTCTCCCTACAACCGCATCAAGCATAACTATCATTGACATAAAGGTGATTATTCCTTCTATAGGAAGATAAATACTTGCTGTAAGCATTAAAAATGCGATATAAACCAGCGCACTTACCTCCCCTGCCATAAGCATGTTGACGCCGATAACGGCAACACTTATAATTCCAAGCTTTAAAATTGCGGCAGCTATTCCTGTAAGTGTTCCGGCTACAACTTCACCTTTCGTCTTCTGTTTTGTGGATGCATTTAATTTTTTAAAAAAATCATTTAACATCCTATCTTCTAAGTTGTAAGATTTTATTTGCTCTATCTGCTCTATATTTTCCTGTAGATTATCAAAAACCTTACGATTATCATCTATCCAGCCTTGTACTATTTTTTTCTGACTTTTCTTTGATAAAAATATAATCAAAATAGAAATGGGAATTACCCAAAGGGCTGCAAGTGCAAGTTTCCAATTATAGAAGATAAGCATTAAAGCAATAATACTTGTGGATATAGCCGTTGAATATATATGAGGTACAGCATGAGAAAAAATTGTTTCATATAAGTTCATGTCATTCATCATGGTTTCCGCAAGGTCTGCCAAATCTCTTTTACCAAAATAAGAAAGAGGTAATTTCTTTAACTTTTCCGCTAACTCAATTCTTGAATTTGCACTCTCGTTGTACACATTGGTGTAAAGTCTTACATAATCCCACCTCGCTATTAAGAACATCACAATCATCATTACTACAATTAGTGCAATATAATGAACAGAAGTAAAATTGTAACTCTCAATACTTTTTAAAATGCCTATATACTGAAACAGAAACATAAAACCGATCATTGGTGCGAACAATTTAGTTAAATTAACAAGCGTGTGTGAAAATATGGCTTTTTTTAAGTTAAGAGCGCCTTTTTCTGACATCGCATATTTTTTCATAAAATAAGAAACCATATGTTTAACCTCCTATCTTCCAATTTACGGATTTTTGATATTCTTCCCAAAGTTTTTTGTAATGCCCACTCATACCGATTAAATCTGAATGCTTGCCTTCTTCTACAATTTTCCCCTTATCAATAACAAGAATTTTATCCGCATCTACTACTGTAGATAATCTATGAGCAATCATCAATGTTGTCTTGTTTTTTGATAGCTTCTTAAAAGACTCTTGAATCAAATGTTCATTTTCAGGATCTGCAAAGGCTGTAGCTTCATCTAAAATGATAATATCTGCATCTTTCAAAAAAGCTCTCGCTATAGAAATCCTTTGAGCCTCTCCTCCTGAAAAATATGTGCCTTTAGTTCCGTAAACAGTATCAAGTCCTTTATCTAAATTTTTAATAATATCTTTAGACCCTGAATTGATTAAGGCATTGTCAATTTCTTCATTAGTTGCATCAGGCTTTCCGATTAAAAGATTATCTCTTAAACTCATTTTAAATAGTTTAGAGTTTTGAAAAACAAAAGCAATTTTTCTCATTAAAGCCTCTTTTTCAAAATCTTTTATATTAATTCCTCCAATATAAATTTCACCTGTTTTAATATCGTAAAATCGTGCAGCAAGCCTTGCTATAGTAGTTTTACCACTGCCTGATGATCCGACTAAAGCAACTCGTTCTCCTTTATTCACCTTAAATGAAATATCGTCTAATACATTTTCATCTTCATAAGAAAAGCTTACATTTTTAAACTCTATCCCAACATCAGAACTTGTTTTATTTCCATAAACAAAATCATCAAACTCAAGTATATTTTCAATTTTATCTAAAGCAAGTTCTGCAAAATAACTGTATTGTGTAATCGTCGCAGTTCTCATAATAAAAGTAGCAAATGCCGGTCCTATTAGGAAGTAAATAACAGAATCTGCAACTACATTAGATAAGTTTCCATTAAATTTTATTAAGAGTAATGCCACAGGTACCAAGAAAAATGCCGTCGATGTAGAAACGGTTTCAAACCACGACATTTTATTCGTATAACTCATAGTAAGCTTAAGTACATTGTCTTTTGTTTTTATGATTAACGAATATAACTTATCAAAGCTCTCAACACTTTGTGCAAATGTTTTAACAACAGGAATTCCTCGAACATATTCCACAGTCTGAGAAGATAAATCGGAAAGTCCTGCATAATACTCATCCTTCATTTTTTTTGTTTCGGTTGTCATCATAGATGACATCAATGTCATACCGATAATCATCGGTATCATACTGGCAAGTCCTAACTTCCAGTTAAACACGAAGAAAAATACAAGCAGGACGATTGGCGATATAATGGTCATCGCCATATCAGGAAGTTGATGCGCTATAAAAGAATGGGTTTCAGACGCTCCGGACACAATTACATTTCTTATCCTTCCGCTTTCTTTGTCATCGAAATACCCAAGCGGTTTGTTTATTAGTTTTGTTACGGAAGTCTTAATAATGTTATCTTCCACTTCAAATGCAAAAATATGGGATAAAATTAAACCTATTAGGTATATAAAAAGCCCCAGAACGGCAAAGACTGCTGCATAAATTGAATTTTCCTTTACATAATCAAAATTCACCATCCCATTTAAAATTAAGTTATTTACAATTCTATGAATATATACCATAGGCATCAAAACCATGACACCTGATACAGCAGACATAACCATAGCAATATAGAGTAAAAAACTTTTTTCACCACCGTAAGCCATTAGTCTTTTCAGTATTGATTTCTTCTTATCCTTCACTGAACAACTCCTCCTTTTTTTAAAATTAGCAAACCCTATAAATAGCCTTTTTAGACTGATTTTAGAGGCTTGTTTTCAAACTCTTTTGCAATACGCATAGTTTTTCTTGTTTTTATTTATCATTTATTTTATAATAAATGAGGATTTCAATCAATTAGATATGGCTAAATAAGTCTATTCGGGATAATGTCTATTCGGGATAAAATATAAAGCACGGAGGTATAATATGAGTGATTTTTATAACTTTGTTAAAAACTTTTTTTCTACAGATGAATCTATCGATAATACAAAATACTCCACTGTAGGACATGAATTCCGTTTTAGCACGGATAATGCAGAAGGCATATATTGGTTTTACGAGGGCGATAATTTCACTATTGATATTTATGATGTTTTCATAAAAAAAGAAATTATCCATACAAGTTTTTCTGGTTTGAATAATTTCTATTCCCTTTATTTATCTTATTTAGTTACAGCAAACGGTGAATGTTTTAATCCTTATCAAAATCTTTCTTCAAATTCACTTTATACTATAAATACAAAAAAATCTAAAGACTTTAGGTTTATACTTCACAAAAACTCTCCTTATTTAGGAATCGGTATAAATTTCAATCAGTCCATGATAGAGCAATGCCTGTCCTCTTATAAGAATAAAGTCTGTAACTATGAAGATTTATTTTTTAATACCAGCATTATAATAAACAAGCCTTTAGAAAGAATCGCAAAAGATATCCTTAATTGCAAGATGGCATCTCCTGCTGCTGAAATCTTTTTTGAGTCAAAGGCAAAGGAATGGTTAAGTATTACAATAGACTCTTTTTTAAATAAGTACAGCAATCCACTATCTATTGCCGATGATGAGGCTTTGAAAAATGTCGCCAATTATATAGACGATCATTATGCAACATCTATCTCACAGGATACTTTAGAAAAAATATCCACTATGAGCGGCACAAAACTAAAAAAGTTATTTAAGCAAAAATATCAATGCACAATTACAGAATATACTCAAAGACGGAGAATGAATATGGCGGAATTACTCCTACTGAACTCTACCCTTAAAATTCAAGATATAGCAGAGGCTGTAGGATATTCCTCTCACAGTAAATTTAGTACATGCTTCAAAAAATATAAGGGATTTTATCCCAAAGACATAAAAAAATATGCGAAAAATAATCTTTCTGATTAAATACATAAGGATTTAACTTTGGGGACGGTTGAGTTAGACCTTATTGGATAATGTTAAAGTCATAATTGGTAAACCTAAATAAATTATACGTTTAGGTCTTGTTATTATCTTGTAAAATCAGTAAAGTAGCTAATTCTACTATTTTTAGGGAGTTAGTCACAAAGAAAATCAAACAGTTAGACTGACTGTTTGAGTATGAAAAAAGCAGATAAAAAATCCCTTGAGTAAATAACTTAGGGGATTTTAAAGGTTGGGATAGGGTATTGAAAAGCTCGTACAAAGTATAATAAAAATCCCCACCAAATTTTGAAAATCTATTGAAATGTATTGAAGTTTATTAGCAGAATACATAAGTGGAAAGCTTGATTTTAATACATTTAGAAGATTAATGAAAAAGAAATATCACACTTTCATTCTTATTAAAATCCTTATAACTGTATTTTGAATGATTTTCCCCAATCAAGCATCCCTCTCTCTTATAAAATATATACATTCAGTTGTATGAAATGTAATATTGTTCTTATCAGACTTGAAACTTTTACTAATCCAACTATTTATCTTACACATTTATTTTAAACCTACAGTATCCTATTTTCTTAATATTCTACAGTGTAACACTGCATTTATATTATAACGCTAATATGTTCAGAAAAGAAATACTTTGTAAGTCAATGTCTGTTATAACGGAAATTGTTAGAGATGTCTATCATAACAGAAATTGAGATAATGTCCATAACTTCCCTGAAGATAAATTATGTAATCACAAACTATTTCATATCCAATCTAGTGTAGGTTGTTTAGAGCATATCATCAACAAAAAAAGAACGAGCCAAAACTGCGTTCTCCTTATAATGATAAAATATGTTTTATGCCACAAAAGATATGTAAACTAATCTTTTAAATAATAAAAAAGTTCCGA
>NZ_CAUQCP010000014.1:0-40716 GCF_963516575.1 uncultured Streptococcus sp. | reverse complement strand
TATCAGACTAACTTCCACTTCTACTAGCGGTGGAACTTAGTTTGGGAATTTAGCGTAAGTTGACTATATAAATCATCATAAAAGAGACACGAATAGAGCCTCTTCGTTTCATTCATTAGTTTGGATAGATATATGTTACAAAACCTTCTGAAGTTGTAGTAGGATTGAACCATCCACGTTTATTTCCGATTGTACGGTTTCCACCATAGTTTGATTCAGATACTTGGATGCTTGTTGATGATGAAACAGCTGTAACTACAGCTACGTGTCCATATCCACCATCATTCCAACATGCAATCGCACCAACTTGAGGTGTAGATCCTGTACGGAATCCTGCTGCAGCTGCACTTGTAGCCCACTGTGCTCCATTACCCCAGTAGTCTCCAGCCCAAGGTGCCAATGTCTTAGCTCCCCATGTACACTCACCAGTTGGATAACTTGACGCATTTGTGCTATATGTTGGATGATGTTTCACTAGTGCAGGAGTGTAGCTTGAAGATGATTCAGAGACTGCTTGAACTTCTGCTGTAAAGGTTGTATTTCCAGAAGCAACAACTGTTTGTTCTTGACTTGCTTGTTTAGCTTTATAAGCAGCTTCTGCTTCTGCTGCTGCTTTAGCTTCTGCTTCCGCTGCTGCTTTTTTCTCAAGTAAACTTGCTTTTTCATCCTCTGCTGTAGCCTTTTCAGCAGCAAGGTTCAATTCTGCAGCTTTCAATTCTGCTTGTTTTGTAGTTAATGTTTGAGCATCATCAGCTAATTTTTGTTGATTTGCAATAACTGTATTAATTGCATCATTATTTGCTACTTGTTTTTCAGAAATAGCTTTTTTATCTGCTTTTTGCTGTTCCAACATCTTATTGTTTGCAGATACGATTTCGCTCATTGCAGCAACACGTGAAATAGCTTCTGTAATCGATTTTGAGTTTACAATTGTATTTATATAGCTTGTTGCAGCTCCATTTGTTTGAGCACTACGAGCTTGTTTTTGCAACGAATCATTACGAGATACAATATTCTTAGAAAGTTCTGTAATTTCACCCTCAAGCTTTTTAGATTCAGCTTGTAGTCTATCATTTTCAGATTGCAAGTTTGATTGCTCTGTTTGAATAGCAGATACTTGCTCCTGAATTTGATCAACTTGTTTTTGGGCTTCTTGTTGTTGTGCTGTTAAGTTACTAATTTTATTATCTTGAGCAGCAATTTTGTCATCAGTAGTTTCTGCATGCGCAGTTGTTAAAACAGCAACTTGAGAAACCATTACTGTACTTAGTAAAAGTGACGCTAAGATTTTTTTCTTCATATTACGTAGATACTCCTTCTATTTAAGACAATACTAGTATACCAAAAAAAGACATAATAAATATTACGCCTTTATTACATTTGTATTTCTTTCTCATAGATAAAATTTTTCAAAAATAAACTGAAAAACAATCATCCATATAAGATTCAAAATCATTGATGGAACTAAACTATAGACTATGAACAAAGACATACTATCCACAGTTAAACCTACTACTAATGCAAGTATATATGCCCCCATCTCAAATAGAAAAGTTATGACAATAATTGCCAACATTCTCGTCCAACGATTCAATAAAATAACGCTATTAAATTTATGGAGAAATACCCCCAACAAGACGAACAACAGAGTCGCAATCCCTATCAAGTGGAAAAAGTAAATGTCATAAACCAAACCCACTACAAAACAATAGGCTAAATAGAGATACTCTGATACTTCAATCGTCTCAAATAAGAGAAACAAAAATAGAAAATGACTAGCCAACTGCACGTGGGGGAAAAATGAACCCAAAAGCTGGCTAATATGGGCATCAATTAGAACAAAGAAAGGAAGCAATAAAAACACTCCAACCCGCTTCAGCTGTCTCATTATGAATTCCCCACTAATTCTATCACACTCACATTATGAGTATCTGCACTCAATTTAACAGTTACTTCTCGTGTCAAATAGTCCGTACTATGCGTTGTGGCAACCACTTCACCAACAGGAATATCAGCAACATTAAAGTTTCCTAATCCACCCGTTGTCACCTTATCGCCTGTACTAATATCGCTATTGCTATTTAATTGGCTAATTTTAAGAACTTCATTTTCCTTGTCGTAGCCAACAATAATTCCATAAATTATGGTAGTGCCGTGTTGAATTTTAACAGAAATCTTATCAGCATTTTCCGTATTTGTCAGAAGGTTGACCATAGTAGAGTTCTCCTCCACTTTTGACACACTCCCAATCAAACCACCATTTGCAATGGCTAACATATTTTCAGAAACCCCTTTTGATTTGCCTGCATCCAGGGTCAATTCCTGTTTCCAAGATACTGGAGAACGCATAATAACATCCGCTGCTAAAGTCTTTGTGGCTTGCAACTTGGACTTCATATCAAGCAATTGGCGCAATTGTTCATTTTCTGTCTTTAAACTTTCCGCCTCATTTGATTTAACTTCTAATTGGTAAATCTGTTTCTTCAAACTTTCATTTTCATTATATGTTCGTGTCAAATGAGCCAAATCTGATTTGACAGAATCAAACCACTGAAAAGGTTTTTGTACAACTCTATCAACCAATGAGATTCCATCTCCTAATTTTGTCACAATTGTGCTTGAATAAGTCGTCGCTAAGAGAGCTGAGACAAGCAGAACAGTGACAAAAACAATAATGACATATTTTGATTTTTTAAAACGGTTCATATTCCTACCTTTATATCAAAAACTGTTACAGTAATTTTTTATCAATTCCTGAAAGCTACTAAGATTTTAAGAAAAATAAGCAACAACCAAGTACTAGAATAATAAGAAGGGTCAGCGTATCCTTTCTAGTCCATTTTAGTTGTCGGTATTGACTTCTGCCTTTTCCGCCCTGATACCCACGCGCTTCCATGGCGATAGCCAAGGAATCTGCACGTTTTAAACTTGTCGCAAAAAGAGGAATCAAAATGGGAATCATAGCCTTCACCTTTTGAACAATGCTTCCTTCACCAAAATCCACTCCACGCGCTTTCTGTGCATTCATAATCCGTGTCGTATCATCCATCAAGGTTGGGACAAAACGCAAACTCATGGACAGCATCAATCCAATTTCATGAACTGGAACTTTCACACGCTTTAAAGGCGCTAACAAAGCTTCGACAGCTGATGCCAGACTTAAGGGCATGGTCGTTAAGGTTAACAAAGTTGAAAAGAAAATAATCAATACAAAGCGACAAAAAATAATTCCAGCTTGTTGCAAAGCATAATCCGTGATTCTCACAAACGAAAACTCAAACAAAACATTCCCATTAGAAATGAAAAAAAGTTGAAAAATAGTTGTGAAGGCAATCAAGAAAAACATAGATTTCAAGCCCTGAATAAAAAATGAAAGAGATACTCCTGACAAGGCAATAAATATCCCTGTCGCTATAAAAAGAATTAGATTCGTCAAGGGATTATTAGCCCAAAACACAATCAAAATTAGTAGCATCATAGCCAATAATTTGCTACGTGGATCCAATCGGTGAACAATCGAATCCCCTGGGATATAACGCCCCAAAATCATACTATCCATTTAGAGACTCCTTGAACTTCTCTATCTTAATCGGTAATCGTTTAAATGATACGCCTCTATCAGCCAATCGTTTACAAAAGGCCGTAATTTTAGGCACTCCCAACTGCACTTCTTCCATAAAGACAACATCTTGAAAAACATCACTTGGCTTACCACCCTTAACTAGACGTCCCTTTTCCATCACATAGACTTGATTCGCATATTCGGCAACATCATCCATCAAATGCGTTACCAAGACGATAGTCATCCCTGACTGGTGGAGTTTTTTGAACAAATTCATCAACTCTTTTCTACCCAGAGGATCCAGACCTGCTGTGGGTTCATCTAAGACTAATATAGCTGGCTCCATTGCAAGTATACCTGCAATGGCCACACGTCTCATTTGTCCCCCTGACAGCTCAAACGGGCTACGATTAAAAAGTGATTCATCAATTCCAACCAGAGCCAGTTTCTCACGCGCAATCTGCTCCGCATCTTCTTCAGAAACTCCAAAATTTTGCGGTCCAAAGGCAACATCTTTCAAAACCGTTTCTTCAAAAATCTGATTTTCAGCAAACTGAAATACCAAGCCAACCTGTTTTCTAATTTGACGAATATCTTTATTTTTAGAAGTCGAGGTGATTAAGGTATCAAAAACCCGCACACTCCCTTGACTTGGAATCAATAAACCATTTAAAAGTTGTAAAATAGTTGATTTGCCACTACCTGTGTGGCCAATTAAAGCCGTATAAGAACCATCTTCAATCGTCAAAGAAACATCTGACAAAGCTGTTGAAGCTAAGGGAGTCCCTTCTTGATACGTAAAACTCACATTTTCTAGAGCAATTCCCATAGCTTATCCTCTAGCTCACTTTCTGTCAAATAATTTTCAGGTAAATCATAGCCATTCTGGCTCAAAGAATGTTTTAATTGATTGGCAAAAGGATCGTCTAATCCAATCTGGTCTAAATCATTTCGAGAGAAAAGTTCTCTTGGGCTACTGGTTGACTCAATTTCTCCTTTTTTCATGACCAATACGCGATCACTCATGGCAACTTCTTCCAAGTCATGTGTAATGGAAATGACCGTCATATCATAGTCTTTTCGAATTCCTTTTACTGTCTCAATCAGTTCTCTACGACCCTCAGGATCCAACATACTCGTTGCTTCATCTAGGATTAGAATCGCTGGTCTTAGGGCTACAACACCTGCAATAGCCACACGTTGCTTTTGACCACCTGACAGACGTGCTGGCTCTCTCTTTTTAAAGTCCAACATGCCAACCAAATCCAGAGCTTCTTCCACTCTCTTTTTCATTTCTTGACGAGAAAGTCCCTGATTTTCCAAACCAAAGGCAACATCATCTTCAACAGTCGCTCCAACAAATTGATTGTCTGGATTTTGAAAAACCATACCGATTTGACGACGTATACTCCAAATATTTTCCTCAGTCAACCGTTGACCATCAATTACAATCTCTCCAGATTCTGCTTCCAGTAAACCATCAATTAATCGAACCGTCGTTGATTTACCACTACCATTATGCCCTACAATCGAAAGCCATTCTCCACGTTTCACGTGAAACGTAATATCTTTCACATCATAGTATTCCTGACTTTCCTTATAGCGAAAAGAAAGATTTTTTACATCAATTATTGATTTCATTTCGAACCAAATGTCCCTTTAAATACATAGGCACTACCCTTGAAATAATCATAGCCAGAGTAGATAGTGAAAAACAAGGCTACATAAAGTAGAACTTGACCAAGCAAAGTCCAATGTAATAGCAAGAAAATAATCGCAAACATCTGGCTGAAAGTTTTAATTTTTCCAGGCATTGCTGCTGCTAAAACTGTCCCACCAGTTTCAACCAATAAAAGTCTCAAACCTGTCACAGCCAACTCACGACAGATAATCACTGCAACAATCCAAGCTGGAGCCATACCTAACTCAATCAGCATAATAAAAGCAGACATAACTAGTAACTTATCCGCCATAGGATCTGCAAATTTACCAAAATTACTGACCACATTCCATTTACGAGCTAAATATCCATCTAAATAATCGGTAATACTGGCAATAGCAAAGATAATAGCTGCTACTATATGACTCTCTATCGAATTTCCTATCGTTAAAATAAAGATAAAAATAGGTATAAAGAGAATTCGACCTATTGTTAAGAGATTTGGAATTTGTTCTTTTTTCATTCGTTTTTCCTTAATTCTTAGTGAAAGTTACAATGATTTTTCCAGTCTGAGCTGTTAATTTCGATAAGTCAACAGTCTGATTATCTACTGTTAAGGCGACACCTTTGACAACACCTAAAGTAATGGTCACAGGATTTTTGGTTGAAACTGTTGTTTCCGCACTTTTATTATCCGGTGATAAAGTTATACCACCCTCAAGCTCACTTTCTGAAACACTAACCCAACTTCTAGCATCTGAGACTGATAATTGCAATTTTGCAGTTTCCTTACTTGTTTTATAAGCAACTTCTACTCTATTTCCTTCACCTGATACCGTTATAGCGGATTCAATATTCGAAGAACTGCTTGATGAACTAATACTTGTAGATTGAGCTACAGAGCTAGCCGAGCTTGTTGCTTGGACTACACTATAACTAGACACAGATGAACGCTCCGGTTGAGTCTGAAGATAATTCCAAACATAATAAGTCACAAAAATGACAATCGATAGTGCAAAGAGTATAAAATAAAATAAAGGTAAAAATGAGGTCTTATTTTTCTTACTTGAACGTCTCCTGCCTGTCAACTCATCTTCATCAACATCTACTTCTTCATAAGTAATCATGCTCCCAGAATCATAAGCATCCAAGACAATTCTCTCATCTAGCTCAACTGCCCACGCATATTTTCTCAAAAAAGAACGAGTATAAAATGGACTAGGAAGTTGATCAAAATCATCAGCTTCCATCGCTTCTAACATATCCAACTGAATTTCTGTTTTTTTATGTAATTCTTCTAAACTCAATCCCTGATTGATTCTAGCTAATCGTAAAACCTCACCAATTGTTTTTTTCCTCATACTTGTCATCCCTTCTTTCTAGTGTCTATTATGATAGGTTACTACGATGGGAATATTGTAAAATCAACTATATCCCCTTCATCTATTAAGTGATGTCCTGCTTCAAGGACATCCTCTAAAGTGATTTCCTGTAAAATTTTCGGCAAATCAAAGATTGTCTCACCTTGTCCAAAAGCATCATACTGAGTTGCAATAAATTCAAGAGAGTTCATGCTACTGAAAAATTCTCCAAACATTTCTCTTTTTATAATATCTAAATGTTCCTCTGTAATATCTAAATCCTTTGTAAAATTACGAATGGCCTTCCTAAACTGATGAGATAAAGAAACTGGCTCTTTTGTATCCATTGTCAAAATGACAAAATGAAAGCGACTTGTTACTTCAACTTCCAGAGATAAGGACGCATCAATTTTACCTGATTCATAACATTTTTGAAAACGATCCGAAGTCCAACCAAACATCATTGCAAATAATAATTTTAATAAAATATGATGTCGATAGCAATCATCCTCAGCAACTTCTCGCTTACCTCTAATCCCAATCGCTAATTTAGGAGAAGACACTTCCATTCTCATACTGTCTGTTCGCTTTACATCTTGTAAAACAAACTTTTCTCTTGCTACTTCCTGAACATCTAAATCTTTCAGTTCTTTGCTTTCAAAATAGTCCTGTACTTGATCCACATCAAAATTGCCAACTAAAAACAGAGACATGTTTACAGGTTTGTAAAACCTTGTAAAATTTTCTTGCAAATTAGTTAGATTGACTTGGGAAATGGACTCCTCGCTTCCAACTATATCCGTTGCTAAAGGTGTGCCAGGATATAAATTTGCTAAAGTTGAAAAGAATAAACACGAATCTGGATCATCTTGATACATTTCTCGTTCTTGCTGAATAATATCCTGCTCTCTTAAAATGGAATCTTCAGTAAAGTGTGCTGATGTTACCAATTCATCAAGTAAGTCTAAATTTTCTAAAAAATGATCCGTTGATGAAAAAAGATAACTTGTTTTTGTAAAGCTTGTAAAGGCATTACTATCTGCACCTAGACTAGTAAAAGCCGACATCAAGTCGCTAGAATCTTCTCTCTCAAATAATTTATGTTCAAGAAAATGAGCAATTCCTACAGGATATTGTTTTACATCTCCGTCAACTTCTGTGACAAGCGTATCTACCGAACCAAACTGTACAGTTACACTCCCGTAAACCTCTTTAAATTCCTTTTTAGGCAAAAGAGCAACTGTCAATCCATTTGACAAACGAGTTCGATAAACCATTTCTTTTACAGTTGGATAGTATTTTTCTTCAAAAACAACCTTTGTCATTCTATTCCTTCCATAAAGTAAATCGCCTGTAGTTTCACATTATTAGCTGCTCTACAAATAGCATCTTTGTCAACTTGCTCGAGTTTTGCAATCCAACTTTTAAAATCTGCTGAAGATTTTCCAAGTAAGGCATTTTGATAAGCACGTTCAATCAATGAACCTTGATTATCTTGAGAAAGTAATAAAGACCGACGAATCATTTCTTTGGTCTGCTCTAACTCAAGCTCTGTAAAATATCCTTTTTTTAAATCAATCAGTTGATTATTCATCATTTTACGAGCCTGGTTACGATTTTCTCGATTGATACCAGCATACATCCTCAAGAATCCACTAAACAAATCGAGCTGACTGGAAATAGTATAAGCCAATCCAGCATTTTCACGGACATTTGTAAAGAGCTTAGAATGAGCAAATCCACCAAGTAAACCATTCATTACAATCATGGGTAAATGTTGCTCATCGCCATATTCAGCAGAGCAATAATATCCCAACTCTAAAATAGACTGTCCCACATTTTTCCGAACCATACCTTCCTGAAGGATATTGGAATAAGGCTGACAATACTGAACCTTCACATCTCCTTTTCGACCTTTAAAGGCAAATGATTCTAATACATTTTGAATTTCAACCTCATTAAAATCACCTAGGAAAAAGAAATCTATTCGATCATTGGCCAAAAATTCTTGGAAACAAGAATAAGAACTCCGTGGAGTTTCATCTAAAATACGATTTCGTAAATCACTATATTCCAATTGAAGACGTTCATCATGAAAAAATAATTTATCCAATTCTTTATGTGCGAAATAAAAAGAATCATCCATATCAGCTGCTAAACTTGCTAGCAATTGTTTTTTCTCAATTTCAAATAAGGTCGAATCAAACCCATTATCAACTACTACGGGTGAAAAAAGAGTTTCTTTTACAAATTCCAAAACCTGAGAAGTTAGAACATTTTTCCTACTTAAAAACTCATCACGAACATAGGTAAATGTCAATTCTACAATGTGACTTTGCCCTCTTCTGAAACAATTGGTTGACATATCTGTACCGTATAGACTGGCCAAATGTCTTCTCAAATTTTGAGAAGTGGGATACATCTGATTAGCAGTCTCTAGCATACTCGCACTCAACATGCGACCTGCAATCGTATCGAGGGATAATGGAGCGGTAAAACGCACGGTGATTTTGTTCGTTTTAAACTTTTTTGATTGGATAAAATGTGTTGAAATTCCATGCACTAACTCCATGATTTACCTCCTTATATACAGACTTCTATTATATCACGAAAACCTGAAATTTTCTTGTTCTCTGTAACACTTTTGAAATAAAAATCGCTTACATTTCTCCCTGTTTCTCTCACTATTTTTAGGAAAATATGGTATAATACCAAAGATTGAGGTGAATTATGGAATACAAATTATTTGAAGAATTTATTACCCTCCAAGCACTACTCAAAGAACTTGGAATTACACATAGCGGAGGAGCTATTAAATCATTTCTCTCTGAACATTCTGTTTACTTTAATGGGGAATTAGAGAATCGTCGTGGTAAAAAACTTCGTATTGGCGATAAAATTGATATCCCTGACATGAATATTGACATCTTGTTGACACAACCTACTTCTGAGGAGCAAGATGAATACCAAGCTGATAAAGTTGAAAAAGAACGAATCGCTAAACTTGTTAAAGAGATGAACAAGGGAGTAAAAAAAGATAAATCAAAACCTACTTCATCACCCAAAAGCAGACAAGCTCCGCGATTCCCTGGTAGATAATCATGTGGCTACAAAACCTATCTCTCAAGACTTTTCGTAATTACAAAGAGACGAAAATAGACTTTAATCCTAAATTGAATGTCTTTTTAGGACGCAATGCACAAGGAAAAACAAACATGTTAGAGGCTATCTATTTTTTAGCCTTAACACGCAGTCATCGAACTCGAACAGATAAAAATCTCATTCATTTTGATGAGGAACAACTTCATCTTTCAGGTCTTGTTCAGAAAAAAACTGGATCTATTCCTCTCGAAATCGAACTAACACAAAAAGGCCGTGTGACAAAAGTTAATCATTTAAAACAGGCACGCCTTTCAGACTATGTCGGACACATGAATGTTGTCTTATTTGCTCCTGAAGATCTACAACTAATTAAAGGAGCACCTTCGGTTCGACGAAAATTCATTGATATGGAACTTGGACAAATCAAGCCAATCTATTTATCTGACTTAACCAATTATAACCACATCCTAAAGCAAAGAAACACTTACCTAAGATCAGCTCAAAAAATAGATGAAACCTTCCTTTCAGTCTTAGATGATCAGCTAGTTGATTATGGATGTCGTGTAATGAATCACCGCTTAGATTTCATAAAAAAACTAGAGCATTTTGGTCGTAAGAAACATTTTGAACTTTCTAATCAGATTGAAGAGCTGTCAATATCCTATCAATCTTCTGTAAAGATAACTGACAAGGAAGACTTATCAGAATCTTTCAAAATTGCTTTAGAAAAAAGTAAATCCAGAGATTTATTTAAAAAGAATACTGGTGTTGGTCCTCATCGAGATGACATTTCTTTTTATATAAATGGGATGGATGCTAGTTTTGGAAGTCAAGGTCAACATCGTAGTCTCGTCCTCTCGATAAAATTAGCAGAAATCGAGTTAATGGAAAGTATTACTACAGAATCTCCAATATTACTGCTTGACGATGTTATGAGCGAACTTGACAACACTAGACAACTAAAATTATTAGAAACGATTTCTCATTCAATCCAAACCTTTATCACAACAACAAGCTTAGATCATCTTCGAAATTTACCAACAAATCTAAGTATCTTCACTATTCAGGATGGTAAAGTTTCTGTAAATTACAATTGACAATATTGTAAAAGAACTCCTATTTCCACGGGAGTTCTTTTCATTGTTTTTTACATAGAATAATTTGGTGCCTCATTAGTAATTTGTACATCATGAGGGTGGCTTTCTTTCAAACCAGCACCAGACATTTCAATAAATTGAGCATTATCGTGTAGTTCTTTAAGGTTAGCTGCACCACAGTAACCCATACCAGAGCGAATACCTCCAATCATTTGGAAGACAATATCAGCTGCCGCACCTTTATAAGCAACACGACCTTCAATTCCTTCTGGAACAAGTTTGTTTGCTTCATTGACAGAACCTTGGAAGTAACGATCGCTTGAACCTTTCTTCATAGCAGCAATTGATCCCATACCACGGTAAGTCTTAAACTTACGTCCTTGGAAGATTTCAGTTTCGCCTGGAGCTTCATCAGTTCCAGCAAACATTGATCCAAGCATAACTGCATTTCCACCAGCCGCAAGTGCTTTTACAATATCTCCAGAATACTTGATTCCACCGTCAGCAATAATCGTTTTTCCATATTCACGCGCAACAGCTGCAGCATCGTAGATAGCTGTTACTTGCGGAACACCAACACCAGCAATCACACGAGTAGTACAGATAGAACCTGGTCCAATCCCAACCTTGACAACGTCTACACCTGCTTCATAAAGGGCACGCGCTCCCTCAGCAGTAGCAATATTTCCAGCAATCAAAGTACGATCTGGGAAGTGAGCACGAATCTCAGCAATTTTACGCAAGACACCTGCAGAATGACCATGTGCAGTATCAATAACAATCGCATCCGCTCCTGCCTCAAAAAGAGCCTCTGCACGTTCAAATGTATCTGAAGTAACACCTACTGCACCTGCAACTAGAAGACGACCAAACTCATCTTTAGCAGCATTTGGAAACTCAATAACTTTTTCAATATCTTTGATAGTAATCAAACCAGAAAGACGACCTTCTTCATCTACCAAAGGAAGCTTTTCAATACGGTGTTCTTGAAGAATGCTCTCAGCTGTTGCAAGATCTGTACCCACAGGAGCAGTAACAAGATTTTCACTGGTCATATGATTTGAGATTGGTTGGTTATAGTCTGAAATAAAACGAAGATCTCGGTTTGTTAAAATACCAACCAATTTACGATTTTCAAGTGTTTCAACAACTGGAACACCACTGATACGGTAACGTCCCATAAGCTCATCTGCTTCAGCAATTGTATGTTCAGGCGTCAAGAAGAACGGATCAATAATAACTCCATTTTCAGAACGTTTTACCTTACGAACCTCTTCTGCTTGTTGAGCAATTGACATGTTTTTATGGATAACTCCGAGACCGCCTGCACGAGCAATAGCAATGGCCATTTGACTCTCTGTAACTGTGTCCATGGCGGCGGTAATAATTGGGATATTTAAAGTCAAATTATCTGCCAATTTAGTTGTTAAATCTGCATCGTTAGGTAACACATGACTTTCAGCTGGAATAAGCAATACATCATCAAAGGTAAAACCTTTTTTCAAAAATTTAGTGTCCCAATTAGACATTCGAAGTTTCCTCTTTTCTTTCTTTTTGAGCTTGACTCTTTTTATATTGTATCTATCATACCATTCTATAAAAATTTGTCAAATGTTACAGGGGTAAATAAAAAACTATCTTTTCTTCGAGAGAGAAATGATAGTTTCTTGTAAAATAAACTTAGTTAAAGTAATGAAGTCCCATTGCTCCTTTAACCTCAGATAGGGTTTGACCTGCAACTTCACGCGCTCTTTCACTACCTTTTTGAAGCATATTGTAAACTTCTCCCATATCCTTAGCAAATTCGATACGGCGCTCACGAATAGGACCAAGTTCACGTTCTAATATTTCAAGTAGATAACGCTTGGTCTTCACATCACCAAGACCACCTCGTTGATAATGTTCTTTCATGTCAGCAATTTCTTGAGCATCTTCTGGGCGACCAAAAACATCTAGATAATGGAAAACCATATTTCCTTCAATTTTACCTGGATCCTCAACGCGGATATGTTCTGGATCTGTATACATACTCATTACTTTTTTACGCAAAGTATCCGCATCATCAGCTAAATAAATACCATTATTGAGTGATTTAGACATTTTAGCATTTCCATCTAAACCAGGTAAACGCCCTGCTCTCTCATTTTCTGGATAAATACCTTCCGGCTCTACCAAGACATCACAGTTATATGCATTGTTAAAAGAACGAACAATTTCGCGAGTTTGCTCAATCATTGGTTTCTGATCTGTCCCAACAGGAACATAATTAGCCTTAAAAGCTGTGATGTCAGCTGCTTGAGCTATTGGATAGACCAAGAATCCTGTCGGAATACTTTCTCCAAATCCTTTCTGAGCAATTTCTGTCTTGACAGTTGGATTACGCTCCAAACGTGCTAATGACACCAAATTCATATAATACATAGACAACTCAGCCAACTCTGGAATCTGGCTTTGAATAAAGATTGTTGATTTACTTGGATCCAATCCAACTGCAAGGTAATCCAAAGCCACATTTCCGATAGACTCTACAATGGTTTGAGGATCTTTAGCATGATCTGTCAAAGCTTGTTGGTCAGCCAAGAACACAAACATATCATACTTATCCTCTTCCTGTAATAATACTCGATTTTTGAGACTTCCAACATAATGTCCAATATGCAATTTTCCTGTTGGACGGTCTCCTGTTAAAATAATGGGTTTAGTCATTTTATTCTCCTTCGATATGGTCCCTTCAATTATAGCATTTTTTTAATGAAATAACTGCAATTTATTAAAATAAATCAACCTTGCTATTTACGGATTTGTGTAAAGTGTACTGTAAATTTAATTTACAAAAAATTGACAGATAAAAATTTGAATATTTCCGTATTTTCTAGTAGAATAAATATATTACACATATAGGAGAAAAACATTGCTTACAGTATCTGATGTTTCACTACGTTTTAGTGATCGCAAACTTTTTGATGATGTCAATATCAAATTTACAGAAGGAAATACTTACGGATTAATCGGTGCTAATGGTGCCGGAAAATCAACCTTTTTAAAAATTTTAGCTGGAGATATCGAACCTACTACTGGTCACATCTCTCTTGGTCCAGATGAGCGTCTCTCTGTTCTTCGTCAAAATCACTTTGACTATGAAGATGAACGTGCCATTGATGTTGTTATCATGGGAAATGAAAAACTTTATAGCATCATGAAAGAGAAAGATGCCATCTACATGAAGGAAAATTTCTCAGATGAGGATGGAGTGCGTGCTGCCGAACTCGAAGGAGAGTTTGCCGAGCTTGGAGGTTGGGAAGCAGAAAGTGAAGCCTCTCAACTCCTTCAAAACCTAAACATTCCAGAAGAATTGCACTATCAAAACATGAGCGAATTGGCCAACGGTGAAAAAGTAAAAGTTCTCCTTGCCAAAGCACTTTTTGGTAAACCTGATGTTCTTCTTTTGGACGAGCCTACCAACGGTTTAGACATCCAATCTATTACTTGGTTAGAAGACTTCTTGATTGACTTTGATAACACCGTTATCGTAGTATCCCACGACCGTCACTTCTTAAACAAAGTATGTACTCACATGGCCGACCTTGACTTTGGAAAAATCAAGCTCTATGTCGGAAACTATGACTTCTGGAAGGAATCTTCTGAACTCGCTGCTAAATTGCTAGCAGACCGTAATGCTAAAGCAGAAGAAAAAATTAAACAATTGCAAGAATTCGTAGCTCGTTTCTCTGCTAATGCTTCTAAATCAAGACAAGCAACATCACGTAAGAAAATGCTTGATAAGATTGAACTTGAAGAAATTGTACCATCTAGTCGTAAATATCCATTTATCAACTTTAAAGCAGAGCGTGAGATTGGTAATGATCTCTTGACAGTAGAAAATCTAACTGTAAAGATTGATGGTGAGACTATTTTAGATAATATCAGCTTTATCTTGCGTCCAGGTGATAAGACCGCGCTTATTGGACAAAATGACATCCAAACGACTGCATTAATTCGTGCAATCATGGGGGACATTGACTATGAAGGAGCTGTCAAGTGGGGAGTAACTACTAGCCGTTCTTACTTGCCAAAAGATAACTCGGCAGATTTTGCAGGAGGAGAGTCAATCCTTGACTGGTTGCGTCAATTCGCAAGTAAAGAAGAAGATGACAATACTTTCCTACGTGGTTTCCTCGGCCGTATGCTCTTCTCTGGAGATGAGGTTAACAAACCTGTCAACGTCTTATCAGGGGGAGAAAAAGTCCGTGTCATGCTTTCAAAACTCATGCTCTTGAAATCAAATGTCCTTGTACTTGATGATCCAACCAATCACTTAGACTTAGAATCTATCTCAAGCTTGAATGATGGATTGAAAAACTTTAAAGAATCAATCATCTTTGCCAGTCATGACCACGAGTTTATTCAAACTCTAGCTAACCATATCATTGTCTTGTCTAAAAATGGCGTTATCGATCGTATTGATGAAACCTACGATGAATTCCTAGAAAATGCAGAAGTACAAGTAAAAGTTAAAGAACTTTGGAAAGACTAAATAAAACTTCAAAACTCAGTTGGGTTAACCAGCTGAGTTTTCTAACATTTTATGAGGTAACATGAAATTATTTTTTAAAACATATTGGACCTATTTTGTTTCTTTCATCATTCCCATAATCATTATGACAGGAGTATATCTATCTCAAGGTATCTACTGGAATAGCGACAACTCTCCTCTATTAGGAGATGGCTTTCATCAATACGTTATTTTTGATGTAGCTTTACGAAATATCCTACATGGAAATGGTAGTCTGTTTTACACCTTTACAAGTGGCCTTGGATTGAATTTCTATGCCCTATCTAGTTATTACTTGGGAAGTTTCCTTTCACCTCTAGTTTACTTTTTTAATCTGTCGAATATGCCAGATTCTGTCTATCTGACAACTCTCTTAAAATTTGGATTGATTGGATTGTCAACTTACTTTAGTTTAAATAAATTATTTCAATCGATTCCTAAGCCTTTAAAACTAGCTTTATCTACTTCCTATGCTCTGATGAGTTTCACTGTTAGTCAACTAGAGATAAAGACCTGGCTAGATGTTTTTATCTTGATTCCTTTAATTATAACTGGTTTACACCTGCTTATCACTGAAAAAAAATTCTTATTGTACTTTACAAGTCTGTCAATTTTATTTATTCAAAATTATTATTTTGGCTATATGGCAGCATTGTTTCTTATTTTCTGGTATCTCTGTCAAATTTCGTGGGACTTTAAAACCCGAAAATCATCTGTTCTTGATTTTGTCGTGACCTCCTTTTTAGCTGGTATGGCTAGTTTGATTCTGACCCTTCCTACTCTGTTTGATTTACAGACACATGGAGAAAAATTGACTGAAGTTACAAAGTTTCAAACTGAAAGTAGCTGGTATCTTGATCTCTTTGCTAAGCAATTCATCGGTTCCTTTGACACAACCAAGTATGGGGCTATTCCAATGATTTTTGTAGGACTACTTCCCCTTATTTTGACCATTTTATTTTTTACGCTGAAATCTATTAAGTTTCACGTGAAACTTATCTATGCAATCTTCTTTACATTTCTAATTGCAAGCTTTTATATAGAAGCTCTTGATTTATTTTGGCAAGGCATGCATACTCCAAACATGTTTTTACATCGCTATGCTTGGATTTTCTCTACCCTGTTAATTTACACAGCAGCAGAAGTCTTAAATCATCTGAAAGAAATTAAAGTCTGGAATTTTTTAGCTTCTCTTTTTCTTGTAGTAACAGGATTTTTAGCCACCATCTATCTAAAATCGCATTATTCTTTTTTAACAGATTTGAATATTCTGCTGACTCTTGAATTTGTGGTTGTCTATTCTCTTTTACTCCTTGCAGTTATTAAAAAGTTTATCTCTGTAAATCTATTTGCCACTCTAATCTCTTTATTTATAATGGTTGAAATGAGTTTAAATGCTTCATCTCAAATAGATGGAATTGCTAAGGAATGGGGATTTGCTTCTCGAAGTGCATATAGTAGAGATATCCCAGCTATGAAATCTTTCTCAACATATATTGGGAATTCATTTACTCGTACTGAGAAACTAGAGACTCAGACAGGAAATGACAGTATGAAATTTAACTACAATGGAATCTCTCAATTTTCATCTGTTCGAAATCGTTCAGCAAGCTCTACTTTGGATAAACTTGGTTTTAAATCCTCTGGGACCAATCTCAATCTCCGCTATGCCAATAATAGTATTTTGGCTGATAGTTTATTTGGCATCCAGTACAATATCTCAGAAAACCCTATTGATAAGTATGGTTTCCAAGATGTATATCAAAAAGATAATCTTACCCTATATGAAAATCAATTCTCTCTTCCGATTGCCTTTGCTAGTCAATCTGTTTACAATGATGTCAATTTCACTGAACATACTCTAGATAATCAGGCCTCGTTTTTAAATCAACTTGCTAACGTCAATTTTGATTATTTTTCTTCAATACCTTATGAAAAAACTGAATATACTGATGATTTGATTAGTGTTACAAGTTCGTCAAATGAGAATGCAACAATCCAGTATCAAATTGAAGTACCAGAAAACAGCCAAGTTTATCTTTCTTTCACAAATCTTCACTTTTCTAATGATAAACAAAAGAATGTTGACATCCTTGTAAATGGTGAAAAAAAGACTTTTACAACTGATAATGTCTTCTCCTTCTTTAATCTAGGTTATACAAAAGAGAAAAAAACTTTCAATATTCATGTTAGTTTCCCTGGAAATTCACAAGTATCATTTGAATCTCCTACCTTCTACCGTTTAGATACCCAAACTTTAACTGAGGCAATTCAAAAAATTAAAGAACAACCTGTAACAGTATCAACTTCTAAAAACAAGGTTTTTTCTACATATGATGTCCAACAAGATACATCCATTTTCTTCACCATTCCTTATGACAAAGGTTGGTCTGCCTACCAAGATGGTAAGAAAATAGAAATTAAACAAGTTCAAACTGGATTTATGAAAGTTGATGTTCCAAAGGGAAAAGGAACAATTACACTTTCCTTTATTCCTAATGGTTTTGTTATTGGAGCAATCTGTTCCTTTACTTCTCTTTTACTATTTGCAATCTATAATCACAAACGAAAGTCATCTAAGACATAAAAAATCGACCAGTTAATCGGTCGATTTTTAATCTTCTTCCATTTTCTTAGGTTGATAGGCTAGCATACCTAAAACAGTAAATAGAGTTAATATCACAACAAAGAAAATGACTTGATGATGAATATTTCCTGTCATAGAGATTGTTTGTCGTAATCCCGAAACTGAATAACTCATTGGTAACCAAGAACTAATAGCTCTAAAGAAATCATTTGTCAAGGCAAGTGGATAAGTACCTGCACTTGATGCTAACTGTAATAAAAGCAAAATAAGAGAAAAGAAAGCTCCTATACGGCTATTCCATGTTGTTAAAGCGGTCACCATAGACATGAATACTAAACTTGTTAGGATAATGAGAATAAATGTTCTCATTTCATGATTAGCCGTTAGACCAATAAGATGAACTCCTCCATATACCAAAATTCCTGCCAAAACAGCTATAATACCATTTATTTCTGCTCGAGATTTCAACCAAGCCCAACGACTCTCTGGATGATGTCCTGAAGGCAACTTCGCAAATATCATATTCGTTGATATTGCTGCAACAAAGAGAGCAACTGATATCATATAAGGAGTCATTGCAATTCCATTTACAGGAACTTGGTCATTGTCAGTTTTGGAGAGACTGAGAGGATTTGACAAAATCTCTGCATTTTTAGATTCTGTTGATGCTGACTTGAGTTGATCACTAGCATTACTTAGTCCTTGTCCTAAAGAAGCAACTCCTATCTGTAAACCTTCCAATCCAGAAGTTAACTTTGTTCCAACTTCTGCTAGTTTCCCAGCTCCATCTGCCAATTTATTAGCTCCACTTTCTAATTGAGAAGCACCTGAAATTAACTGACTGGATTTGTCAGCTAGTTGGCTAGATCCTGACTGCAATTTATCAACTCCTGCTATCAATTCTTGACTCTTTTGATTCAATTGGTTGGAGCCAGTTGATAATTTTTCAATACCAGATACTAATTCTGGAGTTTTTTCAACTAATTGACCAACTCCTGCTGTCAATTTAGAAGATTTTTGTGTCAAGGTAGTTGAGCCTGAAACTAGTTGATCCAAACTACCTATCAAGGTGGAATTCTTTTCACTTAGTTGACTTGCGCCCTGAGAAACTTTATCAACACCTGCAGTATATGCGTTTACACCTGATACAATCGACTGACTGGCAGGAACTAATTTACTCGTCACTGCTCCTTGTATATCTGTTAATCCACTTGACAATCCTGTCAAAGAAGTAGAAGCAAGCGGTAATACTTGATTAGCTTGATTTTTTTAAAATTGAAAGATTAGAAGATTGATTTTGTAAGTTTTCTAAATTGCCATGTAAACCTTGTACTAAAGCTACAATTGACTGAGCCGATTGAATACTATCAGTTGAATTTTGAGATACAGAAGCACTTATTTCAGCTTGTTGCTCACTTGTCAAGGATTGATAAGCTGCTGTCGATTGAATATTGGCTAATGTAGTTGCTTTTTCAGACTGAGCACTTGCTAACATTTGATTAGAAAGAAATACTATACTTGATAAAACAGAATCTAATTGTTTTGTATCTTCAACATCAATATTTTGAATGGCTTGATTTAACTGATTTAGACCAGAAGATAATTGAGCAATTTGATCTTTTTGCTCAGACGAAGCATCTAACTTGCTAGAAAGTTGTTGAATTCCTTCACTTAATTGCTCCACACCCATTCGAAGTGTAGCTGATTGATTAGATAACTGATTCGCACCTGTTGCAAGATTTCCCACTCCATTGGTGTAGGCACTAACACCAGATGAAAATTGATTAAGACTAGCATTAAGCTGAGAAACACCGCCAGTATAGGATTCTACACCAGTATATAATTGATTAATTCCCCTCACTAATTCAGGGCTTTTAGAAGCTAATTGACCTAATCCGCTATCTAATTGACTCACTGTACCAGTATATGTAACTAAACCACTATTAAAATTCCCTAAGCCAAGATGAAGTTGTTCAACACCAGAGACATATGAGGATAATCCTTTAGTAAACCGCTCCGCTCCATTTGAAAATGTTAAACTTGAAGCTGCTAAAGAGTGTAGGTTAGTAGTTAATGTTTGACTTCCTGCCACTAACTGATTCGCTCCATCAGTTAATTTTTCACTACCAGAAGCTGCTTGACTCATGCCATCCTTTAAATCGACCATTTTGTTAAATAATGCTTTAGTATAGGTATCAGTTACATTTGTAGAAACACTCTGCTTTAATTGTGTCATAGCAGAATCACTCATCTTGCTGGCAATAAAACTATGACCACTTGAAGTCTGATAATCGATTTGCATTTGCTCTGGATGATCCGTTAAAATAGAAGCTGCTTTTTCAGATAAATCACTTGGTAAAGTCACTACCATATAGTAATCGCCATCTTCCAATCCCTTCTTTCCTTCATCTTCATCCACGAAATGAAAATCCAAGGTTTTATTTTCTTTTAAATTGGACACCATGTCTTTTCCTATTGCCATAGTATTATCATTATAGGAAGCCTCTTTATCATGATTGACAACTGCCACAGGTAAGTCAGACAATTGACCATACGGATCCCACATTGAGGACAAAAATATGATATTGTACAGAGCTGGAATAAGAGAAATCCCTATCATGACAATAATAAAGGTTGGTTTTTTAAAAATTGCTTTCCATTCTTTAAACATAGTTTCTCCTTTTTTAAACATATTGTCTAAAATTTTGATATAATAGATTATACATTAAAAAATCTAAATTACAAGATAAAAAATCTATTTTTAGACATATGGTCTAATTTGTTTACAAGGAGGAAATATGCAAGAAAGTAACAAACGCTTAAAAACAAAGCGAACTATTGAAAATGCTATGGTACAATTACTGATGGAACAGCCATTTGATCAAATTTCTACTGTCAAGCTAGCAGAAAAAGCCGGAATTAGTCGTTCCAGCTTCTATACTCACTATAAGGATAAGTATGATATGATTGAGCATTATCAAAGCAAGCTATTCCATACATTTGAATATATTTTTCAAAAACATGCTCATCACAAAAGAGACGCTATTTTAGAAGTATTTGAATATCTAGAGTCAGAACCACTTCTGGCTGCCCTTCTTTCTGAAAATGGGACTAAAGAAATCCAAAATTTCTTACGAAATAAACTTCATATCATGCTCAGTACAGATTTACAAAAGCGATTTATGCAACTGAATCTAAATACCACTGAATTAGAATATAGTAGCATCTATCTAACTCACGCACTTTTTGGTGTCTGTCAAACTTGGATTGCACATGGAAAAAAAGAAAGTCCTCAAGAAATAACAGACTTCCTTATGAAAATGCTTGGTGATACAAATTGATACAAAAAGGGAACACGGCTGTGTTCCCTTTTATCTATACTCCGCCAGTAGGACTCGAACCTACGACATCATGATTAACAGTCATGCGCTACTACCAACTGAGCTATGGCGGATAAAATAGTCCGTACGGGATTCGAACCCGTGTTACCGCCGTGAAAAGGCGGTGTCTTAACCCCTTGACCAACGGACCTTCTATCTGTAGCAGATATAACCATTATATCAATTTCTTGCTAATTGTCAATTACTTTTGAGATTTTTTCTCTAAAATATCTTTCAATTTTCTAATTTTTAACCTTGAAATAGGACAACGATGGTCTTCATAAAAAACAATTTCTAGGTTTTTTCGATCAATTTCTCTAATATTGCCTATATTTACCAAAAATGACTTATGAGGAGAATAAAATCTCTGTGTATGTTTGTCCTTTTCCTGAATATCTGTCATGGTACCATAAAATTCTTTTGCAAAATTCTTACCAATAATGCGTAATTTATGAGAGACTCCTGTCGTTTCAATATACAAAATATCATGGTAAGGGATTTTTAAATCATTTCCCTTGTAATTGTAGTCAAAATAATCTACAACATCTTCATTTTCAAGCAACATACTCTTCGTGTAGAAGATATTTTGCTCAATTCTCTTCTTAAACATCTCATCGTTGATATCCTTATCAACAAAATCTAGGGCTGATACCTGGTATTTATAGGTCAGAGTCGCAAACTCTGATCGACTGGTGATAAAGACGATAATAGCGTAAGGATTGTAATGACGAATGAGTTGAGCCACTTCAAATCCCTTTTTCTCAATTCCATGAATATCGATATCTAGGAAATAAAGCTGATTTACTTCATCATTTTCAATGTATTCTTCAAATTCACGGACTTTTCCTGTTGTCTTGTATGATATTGGAATATTCGATTCTTTCGAAATTTCATCCAATATTCTCTCTAGTCTCACTTGATGTTCAATAACATCCTCTAAAATTAAAACTTTCATTCAAATTCCCTCTTAAATCTAATAATTTGTCTAAATGTACTGCCTTCCATCTCTGTTTCTAAAATAATGTTGTTGTACTTATCTAGTAGTTCTTTCACATTATTTAATCCGACTCCGCGATTTCTTCCCTTAGTGGAGAATCCTAAAGCAAATAGATCTCCTGAAGGAGTCATCGTCATTTTACATGAATTCTGAATCACAATCACTGTTTCAGTTTCCATCTTAATAACTGCTACTTCCATCTGCTTTTTATAACTATCAGCTGATCCTTCGACAGCATTGTTCAATAAAACGCTCATGATACGAACCAAATCCAATAGTTCAATTGGAAGCTTAGTAATCGTATCTTTTACTTCCAGTGTAAACTCTACACCATTATTTCGAGCATAGACAATGGACTGAGCAACCAAACTTCGTAAAGCTGAATCTTCTATATTGTTTAAATCAAAGTAAGTGTACTTATCTGAACGCAATTTGTGATTTGCTTTGACCAAAACTTCATTGTAAACTCTGTCAATTTCCTGTAAATTACCACTGTCAATTGCCATCTGCATACTGACAAGCATTCCAGCATAGTCATGTCTAAAACCACGGATTTCATTATACAAGCCAACAATTTCATCTGTATAATTCTGTAAATGTTTCTGTTCAAATTTCTTCTGCTTCAAAGCAATCTCTTTCTCCATTTGAACTTTATGAGAATTCATTGCAAAGAAGGTCAAAAGGAGAGAGATAAAGACAATAGATGACAAAATACTTCCAAAACTATTCAAATGTTTAACCGTACTTACCATATCTGAAACGAAAGATGCAACATGTAACAATAATAAAGCAAAAAATACTTTTTTCAAGAAAGGATAAAGGTAGTCCTTGTCAAAATAGGCTAGTTCCAAATGGAAATAACGAATGATTGTTACGATAACGACATAAGTCAACACCGTTACAACTAAAAAGAATAGGTCATAATATTGTAAAACAAAATTGTCTCCTGTTATAGAGGAAAAAGTTACAGACAGAAAGGTATGAGTGCTCTCATATAAAAGAGATAGTAGTAAACTTAGGAATAGTCCTCTATCCCTCTCATACTGTTTAATCCATTTAAAATAGGAATATAGCATCAAAGGAAATAAAAATGTTACAATCCCTAATTCATCTAAATGTAGAAGATGAAAGGGAAGGCTAAGTACTATTTCTACTAGTAATGTATAAGCACCAAAAACGTATAGTTCCTTTGTTTTTATTTTACCTTTGCAAATTAAACTGTAACTGTGACTAATAATAAAAAAATATAATATAAAATCTACTACTAAGAAAAAATTCATTCTGACACTCCCTTATCTTCTTTTAAGAAAATTAATGAACATTTTATCTATTCTCCTCATCTCCCCACCTTGAATTTTTTGCAAGTCTTTTTCCTTCAAGGCTACAAACTGTTCCAATTTAACTGTGTTTTTCATAATAAAATCTCCTAAAATGTTTTTTTCTTGTAAGCTAACTTACAAAAACCATTATACAAAATGGAATTTCGTTTTAGATAAAATTCTCTCAACTGTCATTTTTTTCTCCCCAAGTGTACTTTTTTAAGAAAAAAGCCGGGAAAATTCCCAGCTTTGCTACTATATTGATCCCAGCAGGATTCGAACCTGCGACCGTTCGCTTAGAAGGCGAATGCTCTATCCAGCTGAGCTATGAGACCTAACACAATCATTCTACCAAAAATTCAATTAAAAGTCAATTTTCTATTTATGATAGGGTGATCCCTGCTGAATTGTAAAAGCGCGATAGATTTGTTCAACAAGGACTAGTCTCATTAACTGATGGGGCAAGGTTAAGCGGCCAAAACTGACAGAAAGATTGGCTCTCTTTTTTACATCCTGTGCTAATCCCAGACTCCCCCCAATAATAAAGGTAAGAGTAGAAAATCCTTTTATAGAAGCTTCTTCTAACTGCTTACTAAATTCTTCCGAGGAGAAAGTTTTCCCTTCTATAGCCAAGACAATAACGAAATCACGGTCACCAACTTTTGATAAAATTCTCTGACCTTCTATTTCTAAAATCTTTTGATTTTCTGACTCACTAGCCCTATCTGGTGTTTTTTCATCTGCTAGCTCAATCATTTCAAGCTTAGCAAATCGAGAAATTCGTTTTGAATACTCTGCAATGCCATCTTTTAAATACTTTTCTTTCAGTTTCCCGACTGTTACAACTTTAATTTTCATGACTCTATTCTAACATATTCTCTATTCTTTCACACCTTATTCACAAAATAAAAGTTAATTTTAACCGAGAAACCACAGATTTTTGAAAGTTATCCACAATCTGTGAAAAACTTTTGTGTTTAAGTTATAATTAAGCTAGTCAGTTTATACTTTCAGTAATTTCAAACATATGGAGGCAAATATGAAACATCTAAAAACATTTTACAAAAAATGGTTTCAATTATTAGTCGTTATCGTCATTAGCTTTATTAGTGGAGCCTTGGGTAGCTTTTCAATAAACCAACTAACTCAAAAAAGTGGTGTAAGCAATTCTAACAACAATAGCACCATTACACAGACTGCCTATAAGAACGAAAATTCAACAACTCAGGCTGTTAACAAAGTAAAAGATGCTGTTGTTTCTGTTATTACTTATTCAGCAAACAGACAAAATAGCGTATTTGGTAATGATGATACTGACACAAATTCTCAGCAAATCTCTAGTGAAGGATCTGGGGTTATTTATAAAAAGAATGATAAAGAAGCTTACATCGTAACCAACAATCACGTTATAAATGGCGCCAGCAAAGTAGATATTCGTTTGTCAGATGGAACTAAAGTGCCTGGAGAAATCGTCGGAGCTGATACTTTCTCTGATATTGCTGTCGTCAAAATCTCTTCAGAAAAAGTAACAACAGTAGCTGAGTTTGGTGATTCTAGCAAGTTAACCGTAGGAGAAACTGCTATTGCCATTGGTAGCCCATTAGGTTCTGAATATGCAAATACTGTCACTCAAGGTATCGTATCTAGTCTCAATCGGAATGTGTCTTTAAAATCTGAAGATGGACAAGCCATTTCTACAAAAGCCATCCAAACTGATACTGCTATTAACCCAGGTAACTCTGGTGGCCCACTAATCAATATTCAAGGACAGGTTATCGGAATTACCTCAAGTAAAATTGCCACAAATGGAGGAACATCTGTAGAAGGACTTGGTTTCGCAATTCCTGCAAATGATGCTATCAATATTATTGAACAGTTGGAAAAGAACGGAAAAGTGATTCGTCCAGCTTTGGGCATTCAAATGGTCAATCTCTCAAATATTAATACAAGTGATATTAGAAGACTGAATATTCCAAGCAGTGTAACATCTGGTGTAGTTGTTCGTTCTGTGCAAGGTAATATGCCTGCAAATGGTCACCTTGAAAAATACGATGTTATTACAAAAGTAGATGATAAAGAGATTGCTTCATCAACAGACTTACAAAGTGCTCTTTACAATCATTCTATCGGAGATACCATTAAGATAACTTACTATCGTAACAGTAAAGAAGAAACTACATCTATTAAACTTGACAAGAGTTCAGGTGATTTAGAATCTTAATTGACATCTATGTAAAGAAAGCTTTACATAAAAGAAAAGATGTGTTAGTGTAGAATCATGGAAAAATTTGAAATGATTTCTATCACAGATATACAAAAAAATCCCTATCAACCTCGAAAAGAATTTGATAGAGAAAAACTAAATGAACTAGCACAGTCTATTAAAGAAAATGGGATCATTCAACCGATTATTGTTCGTCAATCTCCTGTTATTGGTTATGAAATCCTTGCAGGAGAGAGACGCTATCGGGCTTCACTTTTAGCTGGTCTAACATCTATACCAGCTGTTGTTAAACAACTCTCAGACCAAGAGATGATGGTCCAGTCCATCATTGAAAATTTACAAAGAGAAAATTTAAATCCAATAGAAGAAGCACGCGCCTATGAATCTCTCGTAGAGAAAGGATTTACCCATGCTGAAATTGCAGATAAAATGGGCAAGTCTCGTCCTTATATCAGCAACTCTATTCGCTTGCTTTCCTTACCAGAACAGATCCTCTCAGAAGTAGAAAATGGCAAACTATCACAAGCACATGCACGTTCGCTAGTTGGCTTGAATAAGGAACAACAAGACTATTTCTTTCAACGAATCATAGAGGAAGACATTTCTGTAAGGAAGTTAGAAGCTCTTCTGACAGAGAAAAAACAAAAGAAACTTCAAAAAACGAATTATTTCATACAAAATGAAGAAGAACAGTTAAAAAAACTACTCGGATTAGATGTAGAGATTAAACTATCTAAAAAAGATAGTGGAAAAATCATTATTTCTTTTTCAAATCAAGAAGAATACAGTAGAATTATCAACAGCCTGAAATAAGGCTGTTCTTTTATTTTTTTATCTCACAAGGTTATCCACTATTTTTTTCAATAAAAAGCTTAATAAATCAATAGTTTCTGCTTTTATCCCCAACCTGTGGATAAAACTTGGTAACATTGTGGATTATTTTTCACAGCTTGTGGAAAATTCTTGCTATCTATGGTAAAATAAATCTAGCATTAAACTTTTAAATAGTAAAGGAGGAGAAAGGATTGAAAGAAAAACAATTTTGGAATCGTATATTAGAATTTGCTCAAGAAAGACTGACTCGATCCATGTATGATTTCTATGCTATTCAAGCTGAACTCATCAAGGTAGAGGAAAATGTTGCTACTATATTTTTACCACGATCTGAAATGGAAATGGTCTGGGAAAAACAACTAAAAGATATTATTGTTGTTGCTGGATTTGAAATTTATGATGCTGAAATAACTCCCCACTATATTTTCACCAAACCTCAAGATACGACTATCTCACAAGTTGAAGAAGCTACAAATTCAACTCTTTATGACTATAGTCCAAGGTTAGCATCTATTCCTTATTCGGATACTGGATTAAAAGAAAAGTATACCTTTGATAATTTTATTCAAGGGGATGGAAATGTTTGGGCAAAATCTGCTGCTTTAGCTGTTTCAGAAGATTTAGCTTTGACCTATAACCCTCTTTTTATATATGGAGGTCCAGGTCTTGGTAAGACTCACCTATTAAATGCTATTGGTAACGAAATTCTAAAAAACATTCCTGATGCGCGTGTTAAATATGTCCCTGCTGAAAGCTTTATTAATGACTTTCTTGATCACCTAAGACTGGGAGAAATGGAAAAGTTTAAAAAGACATACCGTAGCCTTGATCTTTTATTGATTGATGATATACAATCTCTAAGTGGTAAAAAAGTTGCAACACAAGAAGAATTTTTCAATACCTTTAATGCACTGCACGACAAGCAAAAACAAATTGTCCTAACCAGTGACAGAAGTCCAAAACATCTGGAAGGACTTGAAGAAAGACTTGTCACGCGCTTTAGTTGGGGATTAACACAGCACATTACACCTCCTGAATTTGAAACGCGTATTGCCATTCTACAAAGCAAAACTGAACATTTGAATTACAATTTCCAAAACGATACTTTAGAATACTTAGCAGGTCAATTTGATTCAAATGTTCGCGATCTCGAAGGGGCAATTAATGATATCACTTTGGTCGCTAGAGTAAAAAAAATCAAAGATATTACAATTGATGTTGCTGCAGAAGCTATTAGAGCTCGAAAACAAGATGTTAGCCAAATACTCGTCATCCCAATTGATAAAATCCAAAATGAAGTTGGTAACTTTTATGGTGTCAGTGTCAAAGAAATGAAGGGAAGTAGACGTCTTCAAAATATTGTGTTAGCCCGTCAAGTGGCCATGTATTTATCTAGAGAACTAACAGATAATAGTCTTCCAAAAATTGGGAAGGAATTTGGTGGAAAAGACCATACAACAGTCATTCATGCCCATGCCAAAATTAAATCTTTGATTGATGAAGACGATAATTTACGTTTAGAAATTGAATCAATCAAAAAGAAAATTAAATAACTTGTGGATAACTTTTACTTTATTATCTTTTTTATCCACATTTTTTAAACAATCCAAAAAACTTGATATGACTTGTTTAAAGTCTGTTTTCCACAGATTTCACAGACTCTATTATTACTATTATCCTTCTAATACTAAAAATAAATAAAGGAGAATCCATGATTCATTTTTCAATTAATAAAAATTTATTTCTACAAGCATTAAATACTACTAAGAGAGCTATTAGTTCTAAAAATGCCATTCCTATTTTATCAACAGTAAAAATTGACGTAACCAATGAAGGTGTTACTTTAATTGGTTCAAATGGTCAAATTTCAATTGAAAATTTTATTTCTCAAAAAAATGAAGATGCTGGTCTATTAATTACTTCTTTAGGTTCGATCCTTCTTGAAGCTTCTTTCTTTATCAATGTGGTATCTAGCCTACCTGATGTGACTCTTGATTTTAAAGAAATTGAACAAAATCAAATTGTTTTAACCAGCGGCAAATCAGAAATTACACTAAAAGGAAAAGATAGCGAACAATATCCACGAATCCAAGAAATTTCAGCTAGTACTCCTTTAGTTCTTGAAACAAAATTACTCAAGAAAATTATCAATGAAACAGCATTTGCTGCAAGTACCCAAGAGAGTCGTCCAATTTTAACAGGTGTTCATTTTGTATTGAGTCAGCACAAGGAGCTAAAAACAGTGGCAACAGACTCTCATCGTCTAAGCCAGAAAAAATTAACGCTTGAGAAAAATAGTGATGATTTTGATGTTGTCATTCCTAGCCGTTCTCTACGCGAATTTTCAGCGGTATTTACAGATGATATCGAAACTGTAGAGATTTTCTTTGCCAATAACCAAATCCTTTTTAGAAGCGAAAATATTAGCTTCTATACACGTTTGTTAGAAGGAAACTATCCTGATACAGATCGCTTGATTCCAACAGACTTTAACACTACTATTACTTTTGATGTTGTAAACTTACGCCAGTCAATGGAACGTGCTCGTCTTTTATCAAGTGCGACTCAAAATGGTACTGTGAAACTTGAAATTAAAGGTGGTATTGTTAGCGCCCATGTTCACTCTCCAGAAGTTGGTAAAGTAAACGAAGAAATCGATACTGATCAGGTTACTGGTGAAGATTTGACCATTAGTTTCAACCCAACTTACTTGATTGATTCCCTTAAAGCTTTAAATAGCGAAAAGGTGACTATTAGCTTTATATCAGCTGTTCGTCCATTTACTCTTGTGCCAGCAGATACTGACGAGGACTTCATGCAGCTCATTACACCAGTTCGTACAAATTAAGTGAAAGAGGTTGAGCCTAGCTCGCCTCTTTTATGATATAATCGAAAAAGAAAAGGAGAGTAGTATGTATCAAGTTGGAAATTTTGTTGAAATGAAAAAACCACATGCTTGCACCATCAAGTCAACTGGTAAAAAAGCAAATCGTTGGGAAATTACACGTGTAGGGGCAGATATAAAAATAAAGTGCAGTAATTGTGACCATGTTGTCATGATGGGGCGCTATGATTTTGATCGAAAGATGAATAAAATTATTGACTGATACTCAATGAAAATCAAAGAGCAAACTAGGAAACTAGCCGAAGACTGTACTTGAGTACGGCAAGGCGACGTTGACGTGGTTTGAATTTGATTTTCGAAGAGTATGAGAACCCTTAGTTAGAGGGTTAGCAAGTTTTCCCTTTTTGTGTTATAATATTAGGGATTGAAATGAAAACGGAGAATGAGAAAATATGGCTTTGACAGCAGGTATCGTTGGTTTGCCAAACGTTGGTAAATCAACACTATTTAATGCAATTACAAAAGCAGGAGCAGAGGCAGCAAATTACCCATTTGCGACGATTGATCCAAACGTTGGAATGGTAGAAGTTCCAGATGAACGCCTACAAAAACTAACTGAAATGATTACTCCTAAAAAGACAGTTCCAACAACATTTGAATTTACAGATATTGCAGGGATTGTAAAAGGAGCTTCAAAAGGAGAAGGACTAGGGAATAAATTTTTGGCCAATATCCGTGAAGTAGATGCGATTGTTCATGTAGTTCGTGCTTTTGATGATGAAAATGTGATGCGCGAGCAAGGACGTGAAGATGCCTTTGTAGATCCACTTGCAGATATTGACACCATTAACCTGGAATTGATTCTTGCTGACTTAGAATCAGTCAATAAGCGTTATGCGCGTGTAGAAAAGATGGCACGTACGCAAAAAGATAAAGAATCTGTAGCAGAATTCAATGTTCTTCAAAAGATTAAACCAGTCCTTGAAGATGGAAAATCAGCTCGTACAATCGAGTTTACAGATGAAGAACAAAAAGTTGTCAAAGGTCTCTTCCTGTTGACGACTAAACCAGTTCTTTATGTAGCGAATGTGGACGAGGATGTAGTTTCAGATCCTGACTCTATCGACTATGTCAAACAAATTCGTGAATTTGCAGCGACAGAAAATGCTGAAGTAGTCGTTATTTCTGCGCGTGCTGAGGAAGAAATTTCTGAGTTAGACGATGAAGACAAGCAAGAGTTTCTTGAAGCACTTGGGTTGACAGAATCAGGCGTTGATAAGTTGACTCGTGCAGCTTACCACTTGCTTGGACTGGGAACTTACTTCACAGCTGGCGAAAAAGAAGTTCGCGCTTGGACCTTCAAACGTGGAATGAAGGCTCCTCAAGCAGCTGGTATTATCCACTCAGACTTTGAAAAAGGATTTATTCGTGCGGTAACCATGTCATATGAGGATTTAGTGAAATACGGATCTGAAAAGGCTGTAAAAGAAGCTGGGCGCTTACGTGAAGAAGGAAAAGAATATATCGTTCAAGATGGCGATATCATGGAATTCCGCTTTAATGTCTAAAAAAATTAATGAATAGTGTCAATTAGGTTGGAAAAAAATTCCAACCCTTTTGGCTTTTGAAAGGAAAAATAAATGACCAAATTACTTGTAGGATTAGGAAATCCAGGAGATAAATATTTTGAAACCAAACATAATGTTGGTTTTATGTTGATTGATCAACTAGCGAAGAAACAGAATGTCACTTTTACACACGATAAGATATTTCAAGCTGATCTAGCATCTTTTTTCTTAAATGGAGAAAAAATTTATCTTGTCAAACCAACGACCTTTATGAATGAAAGTGGAAAAGCAGTTCATGCTTTATTGACTTATTATGGTTTGGATATTGAAGATTTACTCATCATTTATGATGACCTTGATATGGAAGTTGGGAAAATTCGTTTAAGAGCAAAGGGATCCGCAGGTGGTCATAATGGTATCAAGTCTATTATTCAACATATAGGGACTCAGACCTTTAATCGTGTTAAGATTGGAATCGGAAGACCTAAAAGTGGTATGTCAGTTGTTCACCATGTTTTGAGTACGTTTGACAAGGATGATTATATCGGTATTTTACAGTCTATTGACAAGGTTGACGAAGCTGTAAATTATTATTTACAAGAGAAAAAATTTGAGAAAACAATGCAGAGGTATAACGGATAAATGGTGACCTTATTAGATTTATTCTCAGAAAATGGTCAGATTAAAAAATGGCATCAAAATTTAACAGATAAGAAAAGACAATTAATGTTAGGTTTGTCAACTTCTACAAAAGCTTTAGCAATTGCTAGTAGCTTGAGACAGGAAGATAAGATTGTGTTATTGACGTCAACTTATGGAGAAGCAGAAGGACTTGTTAGTGATCTTATATCTATCTTGGGTGAGGAACTTGTCTATCCATTTTTGGTAAATGACTCCCCTATGGTCGAATTTTTGATGTCTTCACAAGAAAAAATCATTTCACGGGTTGAAGCATTGCGTTTTTTGACTGATTCATCTAAGAAAGGGATTTTAGTTTGTAATATCGCAGCAAGTCGATTGATTTTACCGTCTCCCAATATATTCAAAGATAGTATTGTAAAAATAACAGTTGGTAAAGAATATGATCAACACGCGCTTATCCATCAGTTAAAGGAAATTGGATATCGAAAAGTTACACAAGTACAAACTCAGGGCGAATTTAGTCTGCGAGGAGATATTTTAGATATTTTTGAAATATCCCAGTTAGAACCTTGCCGAATTGAGTTTTTTGGTGATGAAGTCGATGGTATCAGGTCATTTGAAGTAGAAACACAATTATCGAAAGAAAATAAGAAAGAACTCACTATATTTCCAGCTAGCGACATACTTTTGAGAGAAAAGGATTATCAACGAGGTCGGTCAGCTTTAGAAAAACAAATTTCAAAGACCTTATCACCTATTTTGAAATCATACCTAGAAGAAATTTTTTCAAGTTTTCACCAAAAACAAGTGCATTCTGATTCCCGAAAATTTTTATCTTTGTGTTATGACAAGACATGGACTGTTTTTGACTATATTGAAAAAGATACCCCAATATTCTTTGATGATTATCAAAAATTAATGAATCAGTATGAAGTATTTGAAAGAGAATTAGCACAATACTTTACAGAAGAATTACAGAACAGTAAAGCATTTTCTGAGATGCAGTATTTTGTAGATACAGAGCAAATCTATAAAAAACAGAGTCCAGTTACCTTTTTCTCTAATCTGCAAAAGGGGTTAGGAAATCTCAAGTTTGATCAAATTTATCAATTTAATCAATATCCTATGCAGGAATTTTTCAATCAATTTTCTTTTCTAAAAGAAGAAATTGAGCGATACAAAAAAATGGATTATACTATTATTCTTCAGTCTAGTAATTCAATGGGAAGTAAAACATTGGAGGATGTTTTAGAGGAATATCAGATTAAATTGGATTCCAGAGATAAGTCAAGTATCTGTAAAGAATCTGTAAACCTAATCGAGGGGAATCTCAGACATGGTTTTCATTTTGTAGATGAAAAAATTCTATTGATTACTGAACATGAGATTTTTCAAAAGAAATTGAAACGTCGTTTTCGAAGACAACATGTTTCAAACGCAGAGAGATTAAAAGATTACAATGAACTTGAAAAAGGAGATTACGTTGTTCACCATATCCATGGAATTGGTCAATATCTAGGGATTGAAACAATTGAAATCAAAGGGATTCACCGTGATTATGTTAGTGTTCAATACCAAAACGGGGATCAAATCTCTATCCCAGTGGAACAGATTCATCTACTTTCCAAATATGTTTCAAGTGACGGTAAAGCACCTAAACTCAATAAATTAAATGATGGTCATTTCAAAAAAGCAAAGCAAAAAGTTAAGAACCAGGTAGAGGATATAGCTGACGATTTAATCAAACTTTATTCTGAACGCAGTCAGTTGAAGGGTTTTGCTTTCTCAGCTGATGATGAAGATCAACATGCTTTTGATGATGCCTTCCCTTATGTTGAAACGGATGATCAACTTCGTAGTGTTGAGGAAATCAAGAGAGATATGCAGGCTTCTCAGCCAATGGATCGACTTTTAGTTGGAGATGTTGGTTTTGGAAAGACTGAAGTTGCTATGCGTGCAGCCTTTAAGGCAGTCAATAATCACAAACAGGTTGTCGTCTTAGTTCCGACGACGGTTTTAGCGCAACAGCACTATACGAATTTTAAGGAACGATTCCAAAATTTTGCAGTTAATATTGATGTGTTGAGTCGCTTTAGAAGTAAAAAAGAGCAGACTGAAACACTTGAAAAATTGAAAAATGGTCAAGTTGATATTTTGATTGGAACACATCGTGTTTTGTCAAAAGATGTTGTGTTTTCTGATTTGGGCTTGATGATTATTGATGAGGAACAGCGATTTGGTGTCAAGCATAAGGAAACGTTGAAAGAATTGAAGAAACAAGTGGATGTTCTAACTTTGACAGCAACGCCAATTCCTCGTACCCTTCACATGTCTATGCTGGGAATCAGAGATTTGTCTGTTATTGAAACTCCGCCGACTAATCGTTATCCAGTGCAAACCTATGTCTTGGAAAAGAATGATAGTGTCATTCGTGATGCGGTCTTGCGTGAAATGGAGCGTGGAGGTCAAGTTTACTATCTTTACAACAAAGTTGACACGATTGACCAGAAGGTTTCAGAATTACAGGAGTTGATTCCAGAGGCTTCGATTGGTTATGTTCATGGTCGAATGAGTGAAATCCAGTTGGAAAATACTCTACTAGACTTTATTGAGGGACAATACGATATCTTGGTGACGACTACCATTATTGAGACAGGGGTGGACATTCCAAATGCCAATACTTTATTTATTGAAAATGCGGAACATATGGGCTTGTCAACCTTGTATCAGTTAAGAGGAAGAGTCGGTCGTAGTAATCGTATTGCTTATGCCTATCTCATGTATCGTCCAGAAAAATCAATCAGTGAAGTTTCTGAAAAGAGATTAGAAGCAATTAAAGGATTTACAGAATTGGGCTCCGGATTTAAGATTGCTATGCGAGATCTTTCGATTCGTGGAGCAGGAAATCTTTTAGGCAAATCCCAGTCTGGTTTTATTGATTCTGTTGGTTTTGAATTGTATTCGCAGTTACTAGAAGAAGCTATTGCTAAACGAAACGGTAATGCTAACACTAATACAAGAACCAGAGGGAATGCTGAGTTGATTTTGCAAATTGATGCCTATCTTCCTGATACTTATATTTCTGATCAACGACATAAGATTGAAATTTACAAGAAAATTCGTCAAATTGACAACCGTGTCAACTATGAGGAGTTACAAGAAGAGTTGATGGACCGATTTGGAGAGTACCCAGACGTGGTAGCCTATCTTTTAGAGATTGGTTTAGTCAAGTCATATTTGGACAAGGTCTTTGTTCAACGTGTGGAAAGAAAAGAAAATAAGATTACAATTCAATTTGAAAAAGTCACTCAACGACTGTTTTTAGCTCAAGATTATTTTAAAGCTTTATCCGCAACGAACTTAAAAGCAGGCATCGCTGAGAATAAGGGATTAATGGAGCTTGTATTTGATGTCCGAAATAAGAAAGATTATGAAATTTTAGAAGGTCTGCTGATTTTTGGAGAAAGTTTATTAGAGATAAAAGAGTCGAAGGAAGAAAATTCCATTTGATATTTTTCTTCTATAAAACAGATAAAAATGATACAATAATAAGTTGAGGTAATAAGGATGAGATTAGACAAATATTTAAAAGTATCACGAATTATCAAGCGTCGTACAGTCGCAAAAGAAGTAGCAGATAAAGGCAGAATCAAGGTGAATGGAATCTTGGCCAAAAGTTCAACGGATTTGAAAGTTAATGACCAAGTTGAAATTCGTTTTGGAAATAAGTTGCTACTTGTAAAAGTACTAGAGATGAAAGATAGTACAAAAAAAGAAGATGCAGCAGGCATGTATGAAATTATCAGTGAAACACGGGTAGAAGAAAATGTCTAAAAATATCGTACAATTGAATAATTCTTTTATTCAAAATGAACATCAACGTCGTCGCTATCTGATGAAAGAACGACAAAAACGTAATCGTTTCATGGGTTGGGTTCTTATTTTGATGATTTTATTGTTCATTTTACCAACTTATAATCTTGCTCAAAGTTATCACCAATTACTCCAAAGACGTCAACAGTTATCAGACTTGCAAACTCAGTATCAAACCTTGAGTGAGGAAAAGGAGAAAGAGACAGCTTTTGCTACAAAGTTGAAAGATGAAGATTACGCTGCTAAATACATGCGTGCAAAATATTATTATTCTAAGAATCGGGAAGCTGTTTATACGATTCCTGACTTGCTTCCAAGGTGATAAAATGGAAAATTTATTAGACGTAATTGAGCAATTTTTGAGTCTATCGGATGAAAAACTAGAAGAGTTGTCTGATAAAAATCAACTATTGCGTTTACAAGAAGAAAAGGAAAGGAAGAATGCGTAAATTCTTAATTATTTTGTTGCTACCGAGTTTTTTGACTATTTCAAAAGTCGTTAGCACAGAAAAAGAAGTCGTCTATACTTCGAAAGAAATTTATTACCTTTCACAATCTGACTTTGGTATTTATTTTAGAGAAAAGTTAAGTTCTCCCATGATTTATGGAGAGGTTCCTGTTTATGCGAATGAAGATTTAGTTGTGGAATCTGGAAAATTGACTCCCCAAACAAGTTTTCAAATAACCGATTGGTGCTTAAATAAACAAGGAATTCCAGTATTTAAGCTATCAAATCATCAATTTATAGCTGCAGACAAACGATTTTTATACGATCAGTCAGAGGTAACTCCAATAATCAAAAAAGTATGGTTAGAATCTGATTTTAAACTGTACAATAGTCCTTATGATTTAAAAGAAGTGAAATCATCCTTATCAGCTTATTCTCAGGTATTAATCGATAAGACTATGTTTGTAGAAGGAAGAGAATTTCTACATATTGATCAGGCTGGATGGTTAGATAAGGAATCAACTTCTGAAGAAGATAATCGTATGAGTAAAGTTCAAGAAATGTTATCGGAAAAATATCAGAAGGATTCATTTTCTATTTATGTTAAGCAACTGACTACTGGAAAAGAAGCTGGTATTAATCAAGATGAAAAGATGTATGCAGCTAGTGTTTTGAAACTACCTTATCTTTATTATGCGCAAGAAAAAATAAATGAGGGTCTTTATCAGTTAGATACGACTATAAAATACGTATCTGCAGTTAATGATTTTCCAGGTTCTTATAAACCAGAGGGAAGTGGTAGCCTCCCTAAAAAAGAGGATAATAAAGAGTATTCTCTCAAGGACTTAATAACGAAAGTATCTAAAGAATCGGACAATGTAGCTCATAATATATTGGGTTATTACATTTCAAACCAATCTGATGCCACATTCAAATCCAAGATGTCTGCTATTATGGGAGATGATTGGGATTCAAAAGAAAAATTGATTTCTTCTAAGATGGCTGGGAAGGTTATGGAAGCCATTTATAATCAAAATGGATTTGTATTGGAATCTTTAACTAAAACAAATTTTGATAATGAGCGAATTGCCAAAGGTGTTTCTGTGAAGGTAGCTCATAAAATTGGGGATGCGGACGAATTTGAGCATGATACGGGTGTTGTCTATGCAGATTCTCCATTTGTTCTTTCTATTTTCACTAAGAATTCTGATTATGATACGATTTCTAAGATAGCCAAGGATGTTTATGAGGTTCTAAAATGAGGGAACAAGATTTTTTAAATCATTTTCTCAAGAGAGGATATTTTAAAAAACATACTAAGGTGCTGTTAGCTCTTTCTGGTGGATTAGATTCTATGTTTCTATTTAAGGTATTATCTACTTATCAAAAAGAGTTAGCAATTGAATTGATTCTGGCTCATGTGAATCATAAGCAGAGAATAGAATCAGATTGGGAAGAAAAGGAATTAAGGAAGTTGGCTGCTGAAGCAGAGCTTCCTATTTATATCAGCAATTTTTCAGGAGAATTTTCAGAAGCATGGGCTCGAGATTTTCGTTATGATTTTTTTAAAGAGGTCATGAAAAAGACAGGTGCTACAGCCTTAGTCACTGCCCACCATGCTGATGACCAGGTGGAAACGATTTTAATGCGTTTGATTCGAGGCACTCGTTTGCGCTATCTATCAGGGATTAAGGAGAAGCAAGTAGTCGGAGATATAGAAATCATTCGGCCCTTCTTGCATTTTCAAAAAAAAGGCTTTCCATCAATTTTTCACTTTGAAGATGCATCAAATAAGGAAAATCATTATTTTCGCAATCGTATTCGAAACTCTTATTTACCAGAATTAGAAAAAGAAAATCCTCGATTTAGAGATGCAATCTTAAGCCTCGGAAATGAAATTTTAGATTATGACTTAGCCATAGCTGAATTATCAAAGAATATTGATGTAGAAAATTTAGAGCAGCTATTGTCTTACTCTGAGTCGACACAAAGAGTTTTACTTCAAACTTATCTGAATCGTTTTCCAGATTTGAATCTTACAAAAGCTCAGTTTGAAGAAGTTCGGCAAATTTTAAAAACTAAAAGCCAGTATCGTCATCCGCTTAAAAATGGCTATGAATTGATAAAAGAGTATCAACAGTTTCGGATTTGTAAAATCAGTCCGCAGTCTGATGAAAAGGAAGATGAACTTGTGTTACACTATCAAAATCAGGTATCTTATCAAGGTTATTTATTTTCCTTTGGACTTCCTTTAGAAGGTGAATTAATTCAGCAGGTACCTGTTTCACGCGAAACATCAATACACATTCGTCATCGAAAAACAGGAGATTTTTTGATTCAAAATGGACATAGAAAAAAACTCAGACGTCTATTTATTGATTTGAAAATCCCTATGGAAAAGCGAAAATCTGCTCTGATTATTGAGCAATTTGGTGAAATTGTCTCAATTTTGGGAATTGCGACCAGTAATTTGAGTAAAAACACGAAAAATGATATAATGAACACTGTACTTTATATAGAAAAAATAGATAGGTAAAAAAATGTTAGAAAACGATATTAAAAAAATTCTCGTTTCATACGATGAAATTACAGAAGCTGCTAAAAAATTAGGTGCTCAACTCACTAAAGACTATGCAGGAAAAAATCCGATTTTAGTTGGGATTTTAAAAGGATCTATTCCTTTTATGGCTGAATTGGTTAAACATATTGATACACATATTGAAATGGACTTCATGATGGTTTCTAGCTATCATGGTGGAACAGCAAGTAGTGGTGTCATTAATATCAAGCAAGATGTGACTCAAGATATCAAAGGAAGACATGTTCTGTTTGTAGAAGATATCATTGATACAGGTCAAACTTTGAAGAGTTTAAGAGATATGTTTAAAGCAAGAGAGGCTGCTTCTGTTAAAATTGCAACCTTGTTGGATAAACCAGAAGGACGTGTTGTAGAAATTGAGGCAGACTATACCTGCTTTACTATCCCAAATGAGTTTGTAGTAGGTTATGGTTTAGACTACAAAGAAAACTATCGTAACCTTCCTTATGTTGGAGTGTTGAAAGAAGAAGTATATTCAAATTAGAAAGAACAATTTTTAATGAAAAAACAAAATAATGGTTTAATTAAAAATCCTTTTCTATGGTTATTACTTATTTTTTTCCTAGTTACAAGTTACCAGTATTTTAGTACAGGTAGTGTTGCAGGGAAAAGTGAGCAAATTAATTATACAGAATTGGTAAAAGAAATTACCGATGACAATGTAAAAGAATTGACTTACCAACCAAATGGCAGTGTTATCGAAGTTTCAGGTGTTTATAAAAATCCTAAAATAAGTAAAGAAGCAACAGGCATTCAGTTCTTTTCTCCTTCTGCTACAACAGTAGAGAAATTTTCAAGTATTATTCTTCCTTCAGACACTACAGTTTCAGAATTGCAAAAGCTTGCTTCTGACCATAAAGCGGAAGTAACTGTTAAGCATGAAAGTTCAAGTGGTATGTGGATTAATATTCTTGTATCCATTGTGCCATTCGGTATTCTTTTCTTCTTCCTATTCTCTATGATGGGAAATATGGGAGGGAATAATGGCCGTAACCCAATGAGTTTTGGGCGTAGTAAGGCTAAAGCCGCAAATAAAGAAGATATTAAAGTAAGATTTTCAGATGTTGCTGGAGCTGAGGAAGAAAAACAAGAACTAGTTGAAGTTGTTGAATTCTTAAAAGATCCAAAACGATTTACAAAACTTGGAGCCCGTATTCCAGCAGGTGTTCTTTTGGAGGGACCTCCAGGAACAGGTAAAACTTTGCTTGCTAAAGCAGTCGCCGGAGAAGCAGGTGTTCCATTCTTTAGTATCTCAGGTTCTGACTTTGTAGAAATGTTTGTCGGAGTTGGAGCTAGTCGTGTTCGTTCTCTTTTTGAAGATGCCAAAAAAGCAGCACCAGCTATCATCTTTATCGATGAAATTGATGCTGTTGGACGTCAACGTGGAGTTGGTCTTGGCGGAGGAAATGACGAACGTGAACAAACCTTGAACCAACTCTTGATTGAGATGGATGGTTTTGAGGGAAATGAAGGGATTATTGTCATCGCTGCGACAAACCGTTCAGATGTACTTGACCCTGCCCTTTTGCGTCCAGGACGTTTTGATAGAAAAGTCTTGGTTGGCCGTCCTGATGTTAAAGGTCGTGAAGCAATCTTGAAAGTTCATGCTAAGAACAAACCTTTAGCAGACGATGTTGATTTGAAATTAGTGGCTCAACAAACTCCAGGTTTTGTTGGTGCTGATTTAGAGAATGTCTTGAATGAAGCAGCTTTAGTTGCTGCCCGTCGCAACAAGTCAGTTATTGATGCTTCAGATATTGATGAAGCAGAAGATAGAGTTATTGCGGGACCTTCTAAGAAAGATAAGACAGTGTCACAAAAAGAACGTGAATTAGTTGCCTACCATGAGGCAGGACATACCATTGTTGGTCTAGTCTTGTCGAATGCCCGTGTTGTTCATAAAGTTACCATCGTACCACGTGGACGTGCAGGTGGTTATATGATTGCACTTCCTAAAGAAGACCAAATGCTTCTTTCTAAAGAAGATATGAAAGAGCAATTGGCTGGATTGATGGGTGGACGTGTAGCTGAAGAAATTATCTTTAATGTCCAAACTACAGGAGCTT